>JBGCFK010000221.1:0-11860 GCA_045106875.1 Paracoccaceae bacterium
ATGATGGCGGCGATCGCGATGGCGATCTCGTCGATCATCCCGCGCTATCCGGACAAGGATCTGAACAAGATCATCAAACGCCAGGAACGGTTCTCCTGGCCCGCGCTGGTCGCGCAGGGCTACGCGCCTCTGGATCATGCGAGCTTCATGCAGACGGCCGAGGCAAGTCAGTTGATCATGTCCATCGCCCAGACCAACTCCAACATGGCAAGGGTGCTCAAGTCGAAATTCACGACGCTGCGAATTGCCTTTGTCACAGCGGCGTTGGATCTTGCGCTGATCGTTCTTTACGTGCTGCTGGACAACAGATCATCCCTGTTCTGATTGCGACAAGTCGCGTTGATATTCCACTCTGTGCGTGTAGAGACGCAATTCGACGCTTGCGCGTCACGCGCGCGTGACGGCACTATCGCGACATCTGAAACAAAGGAGCACGCCCATGTCCGTGACTGACCTGCATCCGAAGGACGACAATCTTCCCTTCTATCAAGAGCGAGTGGACCTTGCCGCATCGTTCCGCTGGACCGTGCGGATGGGGATGCACGAGGGCGTGGCGAACCACTTCTCGCTATCGGTCAATGATGACGGCACGAAGTTCCTCATGAACCCGAATCAGGTCCATTTCAGCCTGATCAAGGCATCCGATCTCCTGTTGATCGACGCGAACGATCCCGAAACCATGAACCGCCCGGACGCGCCTGATCCGACGGCATGGGGGTTGCACGGCGCAGTGCACCGGCTTTGCCCCACAGCGCGTTGCGCCATGCATGTGCATTCGGTCCATGCGACCGTGCTTGCCTGCCTGAAGGACCCGGTGCTGCCTGCTATCGATCAGACAGCCGCGACGTTCTTCAACCGGGTCGCCTATGATCTGAACTACGGTGGATTGGCGCTGGACGAAGAGGCTGAACGCACCTGCGAGGCGCTCAAGGATCCATCGAAGAAAGTGCTCGTGATGGGCAACCACGGAGTGATGGTCGTCGGTAAGACCGTGGCCGAAACATTCGACCGGATGTACTATTTCGAGCGGGCCTGCGAGACCTATATAAAGGCGCTTTGGACTGGACGAGATCTGGCGATCCTCTCGGACGAGGTTGCCGAGCGCGTGGCCCGCGAGATCGATGATTATGGCGAGCCGGGTGAACGCCACTTCACAGATCTGAAAACGCTGCTGGACCGGGACGAGCCTGACTACCGCGACTGATATCCTTGGCGTATCGAAACCTGCATCAAACGTGGCGCACTCGACAACGAGTGCGCCACGTAAAGTTGATCTGTATCATATTCATTCAAGTTTTCGAATGTATTAATGCATCCAAGCGGACACACCGGCCCGCGATGATGTGAGGATCCAGTCATGAAATTCACCACCAATATCGGCAGCACCGACGCAATGATCCGAATCGCGTTTGGCGCCATTTTGCTTCTGCTGACCGCCTTTGGAGTTATCGGACTTTGGGGCCTTTTGGGTCTGGTTGCGCTGGGCACGGCCTTCGTCAAATTCTGCCCGGCCTATGCCATTCTTGGTTTGCGGACCTGTAAACCACAGCAATGAGCCGCATCAAGCAACCTTGCGGGCAGCCAGTCTTTCGGCAACCTCGGCCACGGGATGTCCCGAGACTGCGTCAGCCACGTCGCGACCCGACAAAGCGCCGAACTTGAAGCCATGCCCGGAGCAGGCCGATACCACCAGGGCCCGGCCCTCCTCGCGGAGCATGAACTCCGAGTTCGGTCCTTGCGTCCAGTAGTTCGCCTGGTGCCAGCGGATGCGAAACCGCTCGGCACCTCGGAAGCGCAAGGTATAGTCCCGCAGCATTCGTTGCAGTTCCGCCGGGCTCATCTGTCGATCTGCAGCGCCTGCATCCTGAAAACCCATGGCACCGTTGCCCAGTTTCATCGGCAAGCCGTCGAGCGCCGGCATCCCATACAGATCGGTGTCGCCCCCCAGCGCATTCCAGCACGGGATGTCTGCATAGAGATCAGCCATGTCCTCCGGCGGGTCCGCATAGACCAGAACAGTGCGGTGCGCGATCAGGTCCAGCCCAAGCTCCGGCAGCAGAGCCGCGGTCGCGACACCGGCGGCCACGACCACCCGCTCCGCGTCCAGTCGCCGCCCATCTGCCAGCGTGACCGCGCCCGCAGCGCAATCCACCGATTTCACAGGCGCATGCTCAAGCACCTGCACACCTGCCCGGCGCAGCCAGTCGACCAGATCCGTCAGAATGTGACGCGCCATCAGCGCACCGCCCTCGGATAGTGTCGCATAGTCGAAATTGCCGGGCGCGAGGAAAGGAAACCGGTCCGCAATATCCGCGCCTGCGATCCGTTCATAGGGCACGCCAACCCGGTCCATTTCACGCATCGATACATCAGTGTAGTCGTCCGCATACTGGGACACGCAGAGGATCCCGGTATCTGCAAAGTATCGCGTCTCCGCGCCAGACAGGTCCGCCCAGATTTCACGCCAGGCCGGAAAAGCCTCCTTCATCCGCGCACAATATCCCGGTGACTTTCCATAGGGAAAGCGGATCAGACGATGATGATCCGTCGACGATGCGATCGGGTTGGGCACCTGCCCCTGTTCGATGACCGTGACCGCGTGCCCGGCTTTGGCAAGCCAGTAAGCCGTGGACAGCCCGACGATACCGGCGCCGACAATGATGGTGTCGGTCATGCGGCGATCTGCCGGGCGATGATCAGTTTCTGGATATCGTCCGTGCCCTCGTAAATCCGGCAAACCTTCTGGTCGCGGTAGATCCGCTCGATCTCGTAGTCGGCCAGATACCCGTACCCGCCCAGTGTCTGGATCGCGTCGGAGGACACCCGTTCGGCGGCTTCGGCACAAAACAGCTTGGCCATGCACGCCTCTTTCAGACAAGGCTCGCCCCGGTCCTTCATTGCGGCTGCTTTCAACAGCAGCCCACGTGCGGCTTCCAGTTGCGTCGCCATTTCGGCCAAGCGGAACTGAACGGCCTGATGGTCGAATATCGGCTTGCCGAAGGCTGTGCGTTCCTGAGCATAGGCCAACGCCTTTTCATACGCAGCTTGCGCCATACCGGTCGCCAAAGCCGCGATGCCGATGCGCCCGGACTCCAGTGAAGAAAGTGCGATGGAATAGCCTTGCCCCTCCTCACCGATTCTGTCTTCAAAAGAGACATCCAGATCTTCGAAGGCCAGTGCGCAACTGTCGGACGCCTTTTGGCCGAGCTTCTCTTCGACCCGGACGACCTCGAAGCCTGCCGCAGCGTTCTCGGTGATAAAAGCCGACATGCCCTTCTTGCCAGCCGCAGGGTCGGTCATGGCAAACAGGATCGTGACCTTTCCGATGCGGGCCGAGGAGATGAACTGCTTGCTTCCGTTAATACGGTAACCCTCGTTTGTCCTGTCGGCACGGCTGCGCAGATTGGAGGCGTCCGAGCCCGCTTGTGCCTCGGTCAACGCGAACGACCCGATATGCTGCCCCTCAGCCAGCGGCTTGAGCCAGCGTTGCTTCTGATCATCCGATGCCCAGCGATCGAGTACGGCACAAACGGGCGCATTGTGCACCGAAACCATGGTACCGACCGATGCGTCGCCGGCTCCGATCTCGGTCAGCGCAAGCGCATACGAGACGTAGTCGGCCCCTGCCCCGCCCCAATCCGGATCGATGGTCATGCCAAGAAAGCCGAGTTCGCCGAGTTCCGTGATCACATCGGGCTCGATAGCTCCTGCTTTTTCGCGCGCCATCGCTGTCGGCGCCAAACGGGTTTGAGAGTAATCCCGCGCCGCATCGCGGATCATGGTCTGTTCTTCGCTTAGCACCGGCTATCCCTTCTTGGATGGCTTCTCGCCAACGGGACCACCCGCTTTCTTCCACCCGCCGAAACCGTCGGTGATGTGCGAGACATTGGGCAGCCCCATCTCCTGCGCAGTCTGCGCTGACAAAGCCGAACGCCAGCCGGATGCGCAGTAAAAGACGAACTTGTTTCCCGACTGGAACTGCTCCTTGGCATACGGCGATTGCGGGTCGATCCAGAATTCCAGCATGCCGCGCGGGCAGTGGAAGGCGCCGGGGACCATGCCCTCGCGCTCGATCTCTCGCGGATCACGCAGGTCGACAAATGTCACGCCATCGGCCCCATGCTGATCCAGCATCTCGGCCGCAGGCGCGTGCTCTACAACCTTGTTCGCGGCAGCCACCATGTCCTTGACGTGTTTCATGTTGTTTTCCTTTTTCGCTTGAAGACCATGGTCTGCTCCGCCAGTTTGCTCTTTGGGCCGTGCCAGGCATAGACCAGCAGCGCAGGTTCCCGGTCAGATACCGTGATCCTGTGCATGGTGCCAGGTGGGTTGAAGATCAACGAGCCCGGTGCCCAGACCCCTGCATCATTCTCGCTGACCGTGCCGGACAAAACATAATAGCTTTCCGTCAGCCCGTCATGCGCATGTGCAGGGTAGGTGCACTTAGGCCCGAACAGTACGAGACCTAACGTGACCTCGGGGCTGAAGACCGGGCCATTCGGGCCGGCAATCTCTGCATAGGCGTATTTGGTCGAAAGCCCGCGAGGCACCTTTTCGTAGCCATATAGCCACGAAAGCTCAGGCAGCACCGCGTCCAGCGTACGGATGATCTGCCATGTTGGACCGGCGCGGCCATTGTCCATGGCGCGGCGCAAGTGGACAGTGACAGGCTTGTCGGCAGGCTCCTGTTGCTCCACCTCGGGCATACTGGAAATCAGCTTCGATATCGCTTCGCGCACCGCCCGCTGGTGCGTGCGAATTTTGGAAGAGCCGCCCGCCCCTGCTTGTCGGTATAGCTCCCGGATCTCGCGCAGAAGGTAGACCCAGTCCGGATTGTCGCTGAGTTTACTCGGCATCAGGCGCGTTCAATGGCAACTGCAGTGCCTTCGCCACCGCCAATGCAAAGGCTGGCGACGCCGCGTTTGACGCCGCGTTTTTCCATCTCGTGCAACAGCGTCACGATTATCCGAGCACCCGACGCCCCTACCGGATGGCCCAGCGCACAAGCCCCGCCGTTCACGTTGAGCTTGTCAAGCGGAATACCCAGTTCGCGCGCCGCCGCCATCGGAACGACAGCAAAAGCCTCGTTGATCTCCCACAGATCCACGTCATCGACAGTCCAGCCGACTTTCTGCAACAGCTTCTGCATGGCAGGGATCGGCGCTGTCGAGAACCAGCCAGGCTCCTGCGCATGGCTCGTGTGGCCAAGGATCCTGGCACGCACTGCCGCATCACCCACGTCACTCTCCCGCATCAGGACCAGCGCCGCTGCTCCATCCGATATGGAAGACGCATTTGCAGGCGTGATCGTGCCATCCTTCTTGAAGGCAGGCTTCAGGCCGGGGATCTTGTCTGGACGCGCATTGCGGGGCTGCTCGTCCGTGGCGACCTCGACCGTTCCTTTCCGTGTCTTGATGCTCACCGGAGCCACTTCGCGCTCGAACGAGCCGTTCTGCTGCGCCGTCAAAGCTGCGTCCAGCGAGCGGATCGCATAGGCATCCTGTTCCTCACGGGTGAACTGGTATTTCTCGGCACAGTCCTCTGCAAACGAGCCCATAAGGCGCCCTTCTTCGTAGGCGTCCTCCAGCCCGTCAAGGAACATGTGATCCTGCATCTGGGCATGCCCGATGCGCGCACCGCCACGCATTTTCGGCACAAGATAGGGCGCGTTGGTCATGCTCTCCATGCCACCAGCGACCACGACCCTGCCTTCGCCCGCCCGTAGGGCATCCATGCCCATCATCACCGTCTTCATTCCAGAGCCGCACATCTTGTTGACGGTCGTGCAGGGGACTTCCTTGGGCAGACCGGCACCAAAGGCGGCTTGCCGCGCGGGGGCCTGTCCAAGCCCCGCAGGCAGCACACAGCCCATCAGGACCTCGCCAACGTCGGTCGCTTCAACGCCGGACCGCTCGAGCGCCGCCTTGATGGCCACAGCGCCAAGCTCAGGTGCGGTCGCGCCAGACAGTTCGCCCTGGAACCCACCCATGGGCGTGCGCGCTGCACCAACAATGACAATCGGATCGGACATTCACGTTCTCCTAGCTGGGTTCAGGAATTTATGGGGATCGCCCGGCAGCCTCGCAAGAGATTTTGTGCAATGCGGCAATCGCATTTCGGATCAGATCACCACCCGCACGGTACGCCATGGTTGCCGCATCGAACCTCGACAGGCCAGTGGCAAGGGCCGCGGCCTCTGGCGGCTGAAGGCATTCAATTGGCGTCACCGACGTCTTGATGCCAAACACCACGGCACCCGTGACAGGCAGCCGGACCAGCGTCTGGCGCTCTGTACGCAGATAAAAAGGCCCAGCCGGGTCAGCCGCAGCCATCAGCTTGTCAGAATGGCCCATGGGCAGATGCAGTTCAGGCACCGCATGAACAAGCCAGTTCACCCTCACCAATGGGCGTTCAGGCCGAAGCGTCTGAAAGATGCGGTTCACCCGCCGGGCCAGTTCATTGTCGTAGTCGGGCACGGGATCGTGGATAACCGTCAAAGGGCGGCCCAGCTTCTCGGACAACAGCCATCGCGACGGGAAGCACAGCACCGCTGCGACCAGCCGGTACTCGCCCGAGGCCGCATCCGGCAGCAAAAGACAGAAATCCTCGGCAACCAGATGCCCCAGCGCTGTCAGGGCGCAGTACTGCTCTTTCAGCGTCAACTCCGGGTCCAGACCCAGATGCGTCTTGACCGCAGACAGAAGCTCCAGCGCAGGAGCCTCCCCTTCGTTCAGCGCACCAAGCGCGATGTCACCTGCCTTGGCCAGGATCTCGGCCCGGCGTGCCATTTGGGCGCCAAAATCCGCATGACGCACTGTCCATTCGGCCAAATCAAGTGGTGACAGACCCGGAGGTCCGGCCGTGCGCGCGTCCATGAATGGTGTATAGGGCGCGTGATCGAGCAGCCACGGCGCCTGCATCACTTGCCCCCTTTGGACATCACTTGCCCCCTTTGGAATAGTGCAACAGATTCATCCCGGTGAGCGCTCGGTGAACCGGGTTCCAAGTTGCCAAGAACGTCATCCAATCCTGTCCCGCCTGCATCTGACCAAGGCTTGTACGGCCGTCCACCCGGGCAACCAGAGATGCACACGTCCGCGGGATCTCGATCTGGAACCCATGCCCGTCCACTGTCGCGGTGAACACGCCTTGGGCATGAACCTGTTTTGCCAGCGCCCCAGCCGCGACCCTGGACAGATGCGGGACAAGAGCAGGCCTGGTCGGTTTCGCCTCGGCCTTCGCGGCCCGGTCCGCGTGCGCAACGTAGGCGATATGCATTTTGATGTTTCCTGCCAGCTTTTCTGCAACAGCCATCCGGTCGGTCGGGGACATGGCTTTCACACGCGATATGAGATCCGGGTGTTCGGGCAGATATCGCAGCGGATCATAGCGCGCAGGCTCAACAAACGAGACCAGCCCCAAACCCGCACGATCCAGCACGTTGCAGAGTTCGCAAACCGAATAGGCCCTGTCACGGGAATGCAGCAGCAAGTCGTATAGACCCGCATCCGAGTCGCGGTGATCTCCAAGGATCATGTTCCTGCGGAACGGGTGGGTCTCGGGCACAAGATCCAGCGTTGCGCGGGCATGGGTCACTTGCTTGGCAAGCGCCATGTCACACACGAGTGCACTGAACGCCTGCTGCAACGGATAGACACCTGATCGGCCGTAATGAGCGTAGACCATCAACCCCATCCCACCCTCTGGCGCGAGGGCCTGCGCAAGAACCGCCAACCCGGCATCCGGGTCGGGCAGATGGTGCAGAACGCCGCAACAGTCGATGTAGTCAAACGGCCCAAGCTCGGGCGCGTTCAAAAGATCGCCATTGACGAATTGGATCGTCAGGTTCCGTGTACGGGCGCGCGCTTCGGCGATGGCACGTGATGCCTCGGAGATATCGAGGTAGATGATCTCTGCCGGGCAACCGATATCGGCCAGCTTCTGCGCCAGCATGATCAGCCCATCGCCCGTTCCACCACCGGCGACCAATGCTCGGAACGGCCGGGTCCAATCGCGCTGCCCCTGAAAAAGAAAATGATCGATCTCGACCGGGCGGGAGGGCGAGCCTTCGATCAATCGCACCGCCTCGTCCGCGGGGTCGCGCGCGGGATAGGGATAGGTCTCGTACTGGCGCTTCACCGGATCCATGCATCGCGTTGTCCGGGGGCAGCGCGGACCTGTCAACCGCGCGGGCAAAGATGCAACATAGCGCAAACGACGCGAACTGACGCATTTGAGGCGGACAGGCTGGTGTATGGGCGTACGCTGAAGCTCAAAGGGAGCACGCCATGAACGAGCACTATTCCGACACGCGCAAGATCGGAGCTGCAGTTCCGCTGAAGCCGGATGGAACACCCGATGACAATGACCGGGTTGAGATCGGGCCCACCCGACTGGCGTTCCGTGAATGGGAAGAAGCCGGGATCGAGGTGCCAAACCTGGAGCGGATGCGGATTTATCGCCATACCCGGCTGGTCGAGGCATTGGCGAAATGGGACTATGGTGCGCTCCTGCTGACGGACCCGCTGAACATCCGCTACGCCACCGACACCACCAACATGCAGCTTTGGAATTCGCACAACCCGTTTCGGGTTTGTCTCGTTCTTCCAGATGGTTACATGGTGTTGTGGGACTATGTCCGCACAGCACACCTGTCCTCGTTCAACCCGCTGGTCCGAGAGGTTCGGGATATGGCGGGGCTGTTCTACTTCTCTGCCGGGGACCTTGCCGAGGAGCGCGCTGAAGGACTGGCGGCACAAGTTGTCGATCTGATGCGCGCGCACGGCTCAGGCGACAACAAGCGGATCGCCGTCGACAAGATGCAACTGCATGGGATCAGGGCGCTGGAAGCCGAAGGGCTCGAGGTCATGGACGGTGAGGAATTGACCGAAAAGACGCGAGCAATCAAGGGCTTGGACGAGGTGCATGCCATGCGCTGCGCCATGTTTGCCTGCGAGCAGGCCATGCACGAGATGGAAGACGCCCTGACCCCCGGCATGGCCGAGGTCGACGCCTGGGCGGTGCTCCAGCACGGCAACTTCATTCGCGGCGGTGAGTGGATCGAGACACGGATCCTCAATTCCGGCCCGCGCACCAATCCATGGATGCAGGAATGCGGCCCACGGATCATGCAGGAGAACGAGCTGTTCGCCTTCGATACTGACATGATCGGCTGCTACGGCATCTGCGCGGACCTCAGCCGAACCTGGTGGATGGGGCCGGGAGAGCCCTCGGCAGAGCAGCGCAGACTGTACCGAGAAGCCCATGATTTGATTGTAGAAAATACTGCCAGCCTGAAGCCTGGCATGACGTTCCGCGAGGTGACATTTGCCGGGAAAGAGTTGGCCGAGGAGTTCATTCCACAGCGTTACGGCTCGAAAATGCACGGGGTCGGATTGTGCGATGAATGGCCCTCGATCAAGTGGCCCTGCGACCTGCCGCCCAAAGGCAACGACTATGCGCTGGAACCCGGCATGTGCCTGTGTGTCGAGGCCTATCTGGGCATCCCAGGCGCGCGGGACGGCATCAAGCTGGAAGATCAGGTGCTGATCACCGAGGACGGGGTCGAGAACCTGACCCGCTATCCGTTCGATGCGACGCTGCTGGGCTGAACGCCCCACACTGGTTCACGGTCATTTGCTCCGGATTCGATCGTGTTCATCAATGCCCCCGGAAGGGCAGGCTTTCATGCGGTCGCACCTCGACTAATTACAACTCAAAGATGTGTTTTATACTTGCGCGGCTGAAACTTGCGCAAAACTCCGCGTGTTGTGTTAATGCTCCATCAGGAATTTTTTTTCGCCATAAGATCCGTGGAAATTTCTGGGAGGCTCGGGGATGTTTGAAAGGGCTTCACGCGACTCGCTTGTCGAAACTATGGACGCGTTCCTGATTCCGGTCTTCATGTCCGAACGGAATGCCGACGGGCACTGGATATCTCTGGGCCACAATGCGCGCCTGAAAGAGTTCAGCGGACTCGAACTCGCTGACGTGATGGGCAAACGCCACGACGCATTCCTGACGCCCGAAGACGCGGCCATTGCTGACGAAAACCATCTTAAGTGCGCACAAGGTCGAAAGCCTGTGCACACCATCGTGAATGCACGCTATCCCTCCGGGCAGATCCTGTTGGCGGTTTCGCTGATCCCGGTCGTCTCCGCCGATGGCCATGTCCGCCGGATCGTCGGCAACCAGGTGGGCATGACTCTGAAAGACGGTGTCGGCACCTCCAGCCTGCTGGACGAGTTGACCCGTCTGTCCGCCCAAAGTGCCACCACCTTGTTCGATGCGTTGCGCGCTGTCGAACTGCGCTCCCAGAGCAGAGACATATCGCCTGAAGAACAGCGCTTCCTGGACGTTTTCCACCATCTGTCCGGTCAGGCGCTGGATTACTCGCTGACCTTGCGCAACACGCTGCGGGCCGAGGCAAGGCCAGTTGAAGCCGAATCCCATCTGATCAGGGACAGCGCGTTGTCCCGCGCAATCCACGACCTCACCTAGGTCGACGCCAAACCGCCTTGCAAAAGCGACCTATGATCGTCGCGGATTGACGAGCCGCCACTGGAATGCCGCGCAAGCTGTGAGACCGGGAGGCGACGACGATGAACCAGCATTTCTCCGACACGCGCAAGGTGATGCCCGATGCCATGCCGATCCGTCCGGACGGCACGCCCGATAACGATGACCGGGCCGAGATCGGACCGACGCCGCTCGCCTATCGGGAGTGGGCCGAGGCGGGACTGGAGTGCCCCAACCTCGAGCAGATGCGCCGCGATCGCCATGCACGCCTCGTCGCCGGGATCAATGCACGCGGCTATGGCGGGGCGCTGCTGCTGGACCCCCTGAACATCCGCTTCGCCACCGACACGACCAACATGCAGATCTGGAATTCCCACAACCCTTTTCGCGCAGTCTTTGTCGGAGCGGACGGCTACATGGTGCTCTACGATTACAAGGGCACGGCGCAATTCCTGTCGGATTTCAACCCGGTCGTGTCCGAGGTTCGCGGCGGCGCCGCCATGTTCTACTTTGTCAACGGCGACCGGCAGCAGGCTGACAGCAACAGGTTCGTCGGCGAGATTGCAGACCTGATGCGCGAGCACGGGGGCAACAAGCGCATTGCCATCGACAAGATCGCCATCACGGGCGTCAAGGCGTTCATGGACGCGGGCTTCACCATCGAGGAAGGCGAGGAGCTGACCGAACGTGTCCGTGCCATCAAGTCGCCTGATGAGATCCGGGCGCTGAAATGCTCGATCCTCTCGACCGAGATCGGCTGCCGCATGATGGAGGACGCCGCCCGCCCCGGCATGACCGAGAACGATATCTGGGCCGTCATGCATGCCGAGAACATCCGGCGCGGCGGTGAGTGGATCGAGTGCCGCCTGTTGACCTCCGGCCCTCGGACCAACCCATGGTTTCAGGAATGCGGCCCGCGCATTGTGCGGAACAACGAGATCATCGCCTATGACACTGATCTCGTCGGCCCCTACGGAATGTGCTGCGACATCAGTCGGACCTTCTGGCTGGGCGATGGCGAGCCCACGTCCGAGATGAAACGGCTTTTCCGGTTTGCGGTCGATCACATCCAGGAGAACACGGCACTGCTTGCGCCCGGCAAGAGCTTCAAGGAGATCACATTCGGCGGGCACCATCTGACGCCGGAATTCGTCGAGAGCCGCTATTCCTGCAAAATGCACGGCGTCGGGCTTTGCGATGAATGGCCGATGATCTGCTATCCCGAAGACTGGCGCGATGGCGCGTTTGATCATATTCTGGAACCCGGCATGATGCTGTGCGTCGAAGCCCTGATCGGCCACAAGGGCGGTGATTTCTCGATCAAGCTGGAGGATCAGGTTCT
>JBGCFK010000222.1:0-4557 GCA_045106875.1 Paracoccaceae bacterium
CCATTTCGGGTGGCCCTGCGACCTGCACCTGATTGAAGATGTTCTGATATTCAGGCATCGCTCATTCCCCCTCAGTTCACAGGCCAGATCGGCAGGTCAAGCCACCAGTTCCACCAGCTTGGCCAACCCTGGGTCCAGACAGGTCCCGAGATCACGATACAGATCGCCGACCAGAAGCCGGCATTCAGTGCCAGCAGCAGGCCCAGGCGGTGGATGCCCAGCGTGCCAACCGAGTAGCCAATGAAGTCTCTGAAAAACGTATCCTCGTGATCCGGCGTCTTGGCTTCCTCACCCTTGGCAGGGTTGCAAGCCGACAGGATCAGACCGCCATGCAGCGCGAGTGCTAGCGTCGTGGTGAAGAATAACGTGACCGCCAGCATATGCGCCGGATTGTAGTGGAAGTGCAGATACGAGTACCCGACATTCGACACCCAATCGAGGTGACTGAAGATCCCGTACGGGAAGCCGTGCCCCCATGCGCCCATCAGGAAGGGCCGGATGATGACCAGCGTGACATAGGCGAAGATGGCCACCGAGAACGCGAACGGCACGTGGTAGCCGATGCCCAGTTTTCGACAGATCTCGACCTCGCGCAGCGCCCAGCTGATAAAGGCACCAGTGGCGCAGACCGTGATGACCTGCCAGAGTCCGCCTTCGGCCAGCGGTGCCAAAGCAAGGCCATAGCTCAGGTCCGGCGGCGCAATGTTGATGGTCCAGGGATTGAACGTGCCCTGCAGAGCGGCTCCCCAGAAAATGAGAATGGTTCCCAGCGCCGCGAAGAATACGGTCGTGACCCCGAAAAAGCCCACGTAGAACGGTCCAACCCAGAAGTCGAACAGGTCGCCTCCGACCAGCGTTCCCCCGCGGACGCGGTATTTTCTTTCAAAGCTGAGCAGTGCCATTTCCTGGTCTCCGCGATGGCGATCCCGTCCATATGGGCGGGCCTGAAATTATCTTTGGGTTGCTGTGGGCGAAGTCTTCACTCCGCCCACCGCTATCGTAGACGACTGGTTCTGCTTCGCATGCAGGAAGGCGCTATTGTGCCGACGCTGCTGCTGCGATTTCAAACCAGTTGAAGTGGTCCGTGCTGAGCAGGACGAGGTGAATCATCGCCGCCAGCAAGAAGAGGAACACTGCCTGAGCCACGAAAACGCGGCGCGGGTCGAAAATCAGCCAGACTTTATAGAACTTGCTCATTCTCCGCTCCCCCTCACAGATAGAACCACGGGCGCCAGATGAACACGGCGAGGTGAGCAACCACGGCTACAGCTGAAAACAGCTGAAGCCCGCTCATGTAAACCGCGTGCAATTCTTGCGCCTGTTCGTCGGTGAGACCTGTGAACGACAGGTCAGAATTATCAGTCATTAACTATCCTCCGGATCGCTCGACTGACGTCCCGGTCGCCCGGGACAACGCACCGAGAGGGCCGGCTGCCCAATCGGCGATCCCCCTGCCTTGCGGCAAGGTAGATGGCATGTGCCGTGATCTGCCTCATGCAGAGAAGATCAGTGGCGTGATGACCGATGCCTGATGCCAGGCGCGGCCAATGAAACCTTTGTCCGCCGCATCCGCATCGGGATGCGCCAGCCCCAGCCCCCAGGACACGAAGGCCCAAGGCAGACACAGCGTGAAGATGATCGCAAAATAGATGCGATACTCGATACTCGGGCCTTTCGAACGCTCATGCGTCAGGCCGTTTGCCGTGTGATCGGTCATGCGTTTGTCCTCTCCAGCTCTGGGATTTTCTTTTCTCTCGCCTGCGGACGCAGACGTGCGACGGTGGCGCGTTGAACGCGCTCTGCCCCCTCTTCCAGGGCGGCTTTCTCTGCGGCATCGCGAAGGGTCTTCGCGGCCGAAATCTGGGTCAGCACCGGATGCTCGCGAACGATCTCGTCAAGCAGGATCTGGGCATCCGCATCCCATGGCATATCACGGCGCAACTTTGTCGGCGTTGCCTCGGCACTGTCCATCTGGGAGCCGAGCGGCAAGATGTGGAACAGCGCGTCAAAGAGACCGTTGCATACCTCTTGCAACAAATAGGTGGCGCCAGCATAGCCCATGAACGGTGTGCCGGTAGCGCGCCGGATTGCAGCTCCCGGGAAGCTCGCCGGAATGAAAGTCGGCTGCGGGCCATGCCCGCCCGACATTTCAGCCAGGTACATTTTCTCGTTGATTGATCCCATCAGGACCAGCGGGCGCTTTTCGTGGATCATGGACCGGACTTGGTCGTTGTCAGTCTTCGACCCCGCCTTGCGCGCGACGGCAAAATCGCAAGGCAACCCAAGGTCTTCCTCCAGGAACAACCGGATCCCACGGGAATAGGTTTCGTTCGCGACGATCCCGAATGATGCCGTTGCGAAGAAGTCTTGTGTGACCGAGCGCCACAGATCCCAGACCGGCTTGATGGTCGAATGTTTCTCGCGGGTGATGAACGGCTCGGGATCAAGGTCCAGCACGGTTCCCAGCGTGCGCAGGAATTTTGTCGTCGAGTCGATTCCGATGGGCGCCTGGAGATACGGCTTGCCAAGGCACTCTGCCAACCCGCGTCCAAACTCTCGATACATCACGATATTCGCGTCCGCATTCACGAGGTTCTTCATCTCGGCGATATGTGTGCCGAGCGGCATGACCATATTGATCTCGGCGCCGATCCCTTCGATCAGGCGGCGGATCTCGGCCAGATCAGAGGGCATGTTGAAGGTGCCGTACATGGGACCAAGTATGTTCACACGGGGCTTCTCGCCTTCGACGCGCTTTTCCTTGGGCATCCGACCCTTGGTCATGCCGAACTCTGTGAACAGCCACGTCATCGCACGGTCAGCGCACTGCCATTGATCTTCATCGATGGTACGCGGCAGGAAACGCTGGATGTTCGTGCCCATGGGCGTGACACCACCACCGATCATCTCGGCGATGGAGCCAGTGACAACCACGGCAGGCAGCGCTGGATCAAGTGTCTTCCAGGCGCGCTTCATGGCGCCTTCGGTGCCTTCGCGGCCAAGTTCTTCTTCGCCCAGCCCAGTCACGACAATGGGCAGCTCGTGCGGCGGCAAAGCATCAGTGTAGTGCAGGACCGACGTAACCGGCAGGTTCTCACAGCCCACAGGGCCATCAATGACGACTTGCAAGCCCTTGGCTGCGCAGAATGCGTAGATCGCACCCCAGTATCCGCCAGCCCGGTCGTGATCCTGGATCAACATCAGATCATCTCCGCCGCTTTGGCAGCACGTGCCTGCTTGTCGAGCTTCTTCTGGTGCGCAATCCGGAACTCTGGGTGCAGGTTCGGGTCGCCTTCCCAGACGCCAGCCGTGTCCCCTTCCCCCACATCCTCGAAGAATGCCTTCATCGTGGCCATGCGGTCCTTGTTGCCGATTGCAGCATTCACCACCTGCGCCAGCGAACCTGCGCCAGCCGGGCCCATCAGCGGCCGCGCCGAGATAAGGTTGGTGAAGTAGAGCGAGGGGATGCCAAGCTCCTTGCCCTTCTGCACGACAGGCGTCGTACCGATCGCAAGATCAGGCTTCACAGCCTCCATGGCCGCGAGATCGTCTTCAAGAGAGGCCCGGTACTGAACTTTGACACCCTTGGCTTCGAGCCATTCGGCATCAGGGGCCGAGAACCGGGTCTTCTGGCAAGCCGTGCCTACATATGGGATGTCAGCGCCGCTTTCGATCAGCAGGCGGGCGACCAGCAACTCCGAGCCTTCATAGCCCGACATGGTGATCGTACCCTTGATCGGCATGGCTGCCAGCGCGCCCTTGATGGCGGGAAGGAAGGAATTCTGAGCCGCAGCGATCTTGTCCACTGGCACGTTGAAAGTATCACCCATCGCGGCAAGCCAAGCGGCAGTGCCGTCATGTCCCACAGGCGCAGAGCCAAGCACAGGACGGCCTGCGGCCTCGAACTCGCGAATGGCCGAGGTATAGAACGGATGGACCGCAGCAACCGCACCGCTGTCCAGCGCAGCGTACAGCTCGCGCCATTCGCGGCATGGCACAACCGGCCCAGCAGCAAGTCCCATAGGCGCCAGCATCGCACCGATCATCATCGGATCAGCGGGGAACATCTCGCCCAGCAACGCGACGGTGGGGCGATCCTCGCGGCCACCTTCAGGCGCCTGAACAGGACCGGCTTCTATTTCCTGACGCGCATAATGCAGCATGGCACCGGCCAGCACGTCCTTGGCCTCGGCATGGGTTGGAACACCAAAGCCCGGCACGTCAATACCGATAATGCGCACGCCGTTGATCTCGGAAGGTAGCAGTCGCAGCGGCACGCCGGACGCCGTCGGTACGCAGAGGTTCGTCACCACGATCGCGTCATAGCGCTCGGGATCGGCCATCTCGTGCACACTTTCGCGGATATCCTCGAACAGTTTGCCGGTGACCAGAGTTTCGGAACTGAAGGGAACGTATCCCACGGACCGGCGCGCACCGTAAAAGTGGCTGACAAAAGTCAGCCCATACACACAGCAGGCCGAGCCAGATAACACCGTCGCCACACGCTTCATCCGCAGACCGACCCGAAGCGACCCAAAGGCAGGGCACATGGATTGC
>JBGCFK010000223.1:0-11547 GCA_045106875.1 Paracoccaceae bacterium
CCCAGGATTACGCATGTGGTTTCGATGCTGGCCAATGCCATCGAAAGTGCCGGAACTGCAGAGGATGTGGTCAAGGTCGCCGCAGCCATGGAAGGCATGGAGCATGACAGTCTGTGGGGCGGCAAGGTAGTCATGCGCGCCAAGGATCATCAGGCAATCCAGAATATCTACGTGATGGCACACTCTGATGAAAACATCACCCATGACCTCGACAATTCCGGCTATGGGTTGTTGCGCGAGGCGGTTGTCGAGCAGGCTGGGCTTGACTCGCCGACCACCTGCCAGATGCAGCGGCCCTGACTGGCAGGGCTGGAGTGATGTCGTTCCCTTGGCGTTGACATGGACTGGCTCCTGATCAATCTGATCGACGGGCTTGCCACGGGACTGCTGCTGTTCATGCTGTCGGCCGGGCTGACGCTGATCTTTTCGATGCTGGGCGTGCTGAACTTCGCGCATGCTTCTTTTTACATGCTGGGTGCTTATTTCGGTTACCAGATCTCGCTTGCGCTGGGGTTCTGGGCCGGGTTGCTGATTGCGCCTCTTGTCGTTGGCATTCTGGGCGCGTTGGTCGAGCGGCATGGCCTTCGCCGTGTCCACCGTTTCGGTCATATCCCCGAGCTGATTTTCACCTTTGGTCTCGCGATGCTCATCGAGGAGCTGGTCCAGTTTGCCTGGGGACGTGCGCATGTGCCTTATGAGGGTCCCCAAGTTCTCTCCGGTCCTGCATTCATGATCGCGGGCAACGCGGTCGGAGCTTTTCAGATCTTCATGATCCTGCTGGCGTTGCTGGTTTTTGCCGGGCTCTTGTGGTTGGTCACGCGCACTCGCACCGGGCTGATCATACAGGCCGCACTGACCCACCCGCGGATGGTGCAATCGTTGGGACATGATGTGCCGAGGCTCTTCATGCTTGTCTTCGGGGCGGGGACCGCGTTGGCCGCTTTGGCGGGTGCGATCGCCGGCCCGGTCCTTGGAACTTTTCCGGGGATGGGTGTCGTTCTGGGATCGATCGTGTTCGTCACCATCGTCATTGGTGGGCTCGGGTCGATCGGGGGTGCGCTGATAGCGTCGCTCGGTCTTGGCTGGTTGACGACCTTTGCCAAAACCTCCAGCCTGTCTGGTGCAGATGTGCTGGCTTACATGGGGCTCTCGAAGTTGGCCGAGAATGCGACTGGGGCGCTCGCCGATCTGACTTCGGTAACCTTGCCACAGATCGCTGACGTGCTGCCCTATCTGGTGATGGTACTCGTGCTGATCCTGCGCCCAGCCGGACTGATGGGAAAGCGCGAGACATGAGGGCAGGTAACTGGCTTCCGTGGGTTCTGGCCGCAGGTTGGGCCGCGGCGCTGCCGTTTCTCTTTCCCGGCGGCGGCGCAGTCACGATCCTGAACCAGATGGCGATCACCATCGTCTTCGCGCTCAGCTACAATATGCTTTTGGGGCAGGGCGGAATGCTCTCCTTCGGCCATGCAGTTTACATGGGGCTGGGCGGCTATGGCGCAGTGCATCTGATGCGCGCGATCGAGACGGATGCGTGGGCCTTGCCGCTGCCATTGGTGCCTCTGGTCGCGGGACTCGCGGGCCTTGCGTTCGCTGCGCTGGCGGGGCTTGTCTCGCTAAGGCGTGCCGGAACGACATTTGCCATGATTTCTCTGGGCGTGGCCGAGCTTGCCGTCGCGCTTGCCGTCATCCTTGTGACAACTTTTGGCGGCGAGGGCGGGATCTCGGCCGACCGGACCATGGGGCCGGCTGTGTTGGGCAGCCAGTGGTTCACCGCGCACGAGGTTTATTGGCTTGTCGCGGGTTGGACCTTCGTCTCTGCACTTCTGATGTATCTGTTCACAAAGACGCCTGCCGGGCGGCTCGCAAATGCTGTCCGGGACAATGCCCAACGCGCAAGCTTCATCGGGGTTTCGCCCATGCGAGCCCGCTTCGTTTCATTCTGCATGGCTGGGTTCTTTGCAGGCATTGCAGGCGGGCTTCTGGCCATCAATCTCGAGATTGTCACGGACGAGGCTCTTGGCCTGCAAACCTCCGGCGAGATCCTGCTGATCACGTTCCTCGGTGGAACCGGGCACTTCGCCGGCCCTGTACTGGGTGCCATCCTGTTCACGCTGGTCAAGACGGTGCTTGGGTTGGAAACGCCGCTTTGGGGGCTCTATACAGGTTTGATGTTCCTTGCGTTGGTGATGTTTGCGCCGGGCGGGCTGGCGGGCATAATCGCGGCGCACAGGGCTCCGGCAGCGCTTGGACGGATCGCTTGGCTTGTGGTGCCTTACTTGCGGACAGGCGTACCAGCGCTTGCGGCGATCATAGGCGTGGCAGGGATGATGGAACTGGCCATGCATTTGCGCGAAAGCGGGCAGGGCGACAATGCCATCACACTGTTCTGGCTCGCCATGGACGCAAGCAGCATTTGGTCTTGGGCGACGTTTGCGGCCTTGGCACTGATCGGAGGTAGCCTCGCACTACGGACCTGGCCCGAGGCGCGCGATGCCTGGGAAGAGGCCAGCACGCAATGAGCGCGCTCTCTCTTGACAAGGTCAGCAAGAGTTTCGGACGGACAGAGATCCTCCGGGACGTTTCGCTGCATGTTCCCGCTGGTCAGCGCCACGCGATCATCGGGCCGAACGGAGCGGGCAAGTCTACATTGTTCAATGTCGTGACCGGCCTGACGCCGTCCAGTTCGGGTGAGGTTCGGCTGCAAGGCCAATCTATCAGTGGGCAGCCACCGCACCGGATTGCGAGGGCTGGGCTGTCGCGTTCGTTCCAGATCACGAACCTGTTTCTGCGCCTGAGCGTCTTTGAAAACCTCCGATGTGCGTTGTTGCAGGCGCGTGGCTATGGACTGTCGTTCTGGCACTTGCTGCCATATGCGACAGCGCTGAACGCCGAGGCAGACGCGATGCTGGAGGACCTCGGTCTATCCCACCGGCGCGATCTGCCTGCAGGGCTTATGTCCTATGCCGAACAACGTGCGTTGGAGATAGGTATCGTTCTGGCTGGCGACGCCTCGGTCGTGCTGTTGGACGAGCCGACTGCGGGCATGTCGCGCGCCGAGACTTCAGCCATTGTCGGACTGATCCGGCGCCTGACGGAAGGGCGCACGCTGATCATGGTCGAGCACGACATGGATGTAGTTTTTGAACTGGCCGAGCGGGTTACCGTTCTGGTCGATGGGCGCGTTCTCGCCACTGATACACCTGCGGCGGTCAGGGCAAATAGCGCCGTGCAGGCAGCCTATCTGGGTCAATCGGTCAAGGCAGGGACATGAGCGACCCTGTTCCGCTGCTTCAAACCGACGGGCTTCACGCCTGGTATGGTCAGTCACACATCCTTCAGGGTGTTGATCTGGAAGTTGGAGCAGGCGAAGTAGTTGCTTTGCTGGGGCGCAACGGGGCTGGTCGAAGCACGATCTGCAGGGCGATCATGGGGCATCTGGAGGTCTCGGGCGAGATCCTCTTCAGGGGCACCCCGATAACCGGCTTGCACACGCATCAGGTGGCACAGGCTGGCATTGGTCTAGTACCTGAAAACCGAGAGATTTTTCCAGGTTTGACGACACGTCAGAATCTTTTGCTGGGACTGAAGCCCGGGCAACGGGATGGTAGCGGGCGGTGGTCTTCCGAGCGGCTGATGGACATGTTTGCCAACCTGCGCGCACGCGCCGATGTGGATGCAGCGGTGCTTTCAGGTGGTGAGCAGCAGATGCTGTCGATCTGTCGTACGTTGATGGGCGATCCGGAACTGGTGATGATCGACGAGCCAACCGAGGGCTTGTCGCCACAGGTGACGGAACTGGTGTCACAGTTGCTCAAACAGATCGCACTTGACGGAGTTGCGGTGTTGCTGGTGGAGCAGAAGCTGACAATCGCGCTTCAGATTGCAGATCGGGTGAACGTCATCGGTCAGGGCCGGGTCGTATTTACCGGAACACCAGAGGCCTTTGCTGCTGCCCCGGACATCCGCAGATCATGGCTCGAGGTTTGACTGGGCGCACGGGGGCATTTTCGGAACAGACAGAACAGGAATAGCCTGCGGTACTGCGCCTTTTAGGACCATTTCCAATGCTCATTGTTCTGACTGCTTCGAAAACGCTTTAGTCCCGTGGCAGTGGCGGGCCAAGGTTCTCGAAGAACTCGACCAGTGTTGTTTCGGGCCGACCGATCAAAGCCAGCGCCGCAGCTTGTTCGGAAACAATACGGACTTCTTCACGAGTCTGTTTGGCAACCATGCGTTGGAACTTCAGTGGAAATTCCAGAAATTGCGGGTCTGGCACCAAGAACACTTTCAGAACGGGCCAGTCCGGATCTGCCCTTCTGGCTTCCCAGCGTGCCAAGGTGCTGGGGAGGATCTTTGTGTCCACATCAATCGACGTAACGGCCGAGAGATCGCAGAAGTAGCATGCGGTGTATTGAACGATTCGATCTTTCAGCGTGCGTGTCTGGAAATCATATACATCGTTGCTTTCGATCGATCCGGTCCAGTGTGAACACAGAATAGGCGGATCTCCGAAATATCCGTAGCTAATTGGCATATGCACCTCTGCAATCAGCACTTGAAAATGTGTCATTATGAGACATCGCCAATAGCAGGATAAGTGTAACCTCCGCAATATCGCGTCCAGGGATTGACCTTGCTGCCGAGCAGAGTTCTGGTCGTGCCAAACTCAGGGAGGCACCAATGATCAAGATACCCAACCCCATGCGGGACAAACTGGACCGTGGCGAACTGGCGCTTGGCGTGGGTCTGCGGGGTGCTCGGACCGTCGAGATTGCCCGTGCCATGAAGACTGCTGGCTTCGACTGGCTTTTCATCGATATGGAGCACAACACAATGTCGCTGGACGATGCATGCAACATCTCCGTGGCAGGGCAGGCCGAGGGGATCACGCCTGTCGTCCGCGTCCCAGGTGTCGAGCATCACCATGCCACGCGCGCGCTGGATGGCGGTGCGCAGGGGATCATCGTGCCGCATGTGGACGATCTGGAAACCGCCAAGCAGATGGTTGCCAACACGCGTTATCCGCCCATGGGACACCGATCCTTGTATGGTGCGCTGCCCCAGGCAGGGTTCGAGGCACATCCGGTTCCGGAGCTTATGGAGGCGCTGAACACCTCGACATATCTCGTTCTGATGATTGAGAGCCCCGAAGGCGTGGCAAATGCCGATGCCATCGCCGCGTTACCGGGCGTGGATGCCCTGTTGATCGGTACAGCGGACCTGACCGCCGAAATGGGCATCCCCGGCGAGGTGGAGCATCCGGATGTGGTCGCGGCTTATGAGACCGTGATTGCGGCATGCCAAAAACATGGCAAGCATGCTGGTATGGGCGGGGTGTATGCGCCTGATGCCATGAAAAGGTATATCGACATGGGTATGCGTCTGATCCTGGCAGGCTCCGAGTTTGCATTCATGATGCAGGGTGCGCGGGCCCAGACGACGGCAGTGCGGGCGCTTCTGTGAGTGTCATAACCGACTTTTTCGCGCCCCGGTCGGCGGACCGGCGGTTTCCGTCGATCCCTGCGATGGAGCGTGCTGCAGCGCGGCGGCTCCCTCGGTTTGCGCATGACTACATGTCAGGCGGGATCGGACGCGAGGACGGGCTGGGCCGGAACATCTCGGATATGTGCCGGGTCAGGTTTACGCCGCGATACCTGCAGGACTATGAGACGCCTTCGCTTCAGACGAAGATCCTTGGGCAGACCTATGCCGCACCGTTCGGACCGGGGCCAATTGGTCTGTCCGGACTGATGTGGCCTGATGCGCCCTTGCATATCGCGCGCGGAGCGCGGGCGCATGACCTGCCGGTAGGCCTTTCAACTTATGCGACTTCTTCCATCGAGGCGATGGGGGCGATCGCGGGGCAGGCGTTGTGGTTTCAGCTTTACCCGACCAAGGACCTCGGCATTGACGAAGATCTACTGAAGCGGTTCAGGGCCGTCGGCGGTGAGGTGCTTCTGATCACAGTGGATATTCCGGGCCCGACACGGCGCGAGCGGGATCTGGCAAACGGATTGGCAGTGCCACCCGCGCGCGATTGGCGGACCTATCTGGAGGCGGCCATGCATCCGGCCTGGGCGTTGGAGAGCCTTCGCAAAGGCTTGCCAGAATTTGTGAATGTTACGCGCTATGCGCCTGAGGAAAAAGGATCCTTGTCGGCTCTGGAGTTCCTCGGCGGGTTGTCCGCCGGGCATATCGGGGCCGAGCGCCTGCGTCATTACCGCGACATCTGGCCGGGCAAGATTGTCATCAAGGGCGTGCTTTCGGTCGAGGATGCGCGGACTGCCGCCGATTGCGGTGCCGACGGCATCGTGGTGTCGAACCACGGAGGTCGACAATTGGACGCCGCGCCGACGGTTATCGACGTGCTGCCGCATATCCGGCAAGCCGTGGGTGGACAGATGGCTATTCTGGCAGATGGCGGCGTTCGCTACGGGCTTGATATACTTCGACTTCTCTCGCTTGGCGCGGATTTTGTGCTGCTTGGCCGCGCACTCACCTCTTCGGTTGCGGCTATGGGTGCCGAGGGACCGCCGCACGCACTGAGGATCCTCAAGGACGAAACCCAAAACATGTTGGCCCAGATCGGTTGTCCAGACATGGAGGATCTGCCCAACTACCTGCAGAACAAGGACATTCTTGGATGAAACTCTATCATTGCCCAGGCTCGCGCTCGGTCCGAATCGTCTGGCTCCTTGAGGAGCTTGGTCTCGACTATGAGCTGATCTCCATGCCACTGGGTGACAAGGCGATGCGGGAGCCGGAATACCTCAAGATCCATCCGGGCGGGCGTGTACCTGCATTGCAGGACGGGGATGTAACGCTCTTCGAATCCGGTGCAATCACGGAGTATGTGCTGGCAAGACATGGTGGTGGCCGTATGGTTCCGTCGCACGATAGTCCCGATTTTGCGCAATACCTTCAATGGCTTCACTACGCCGAGGGAATGATGATGCCGCAGGTGAACGTCATCGTGGTCGAGACCAAGTTCCTCTCGCCTGAGAAACGCAATGACACGAATGTGGCCCGTGCAACCAAGCTGCTGACCCGGATGCTGGGCGCCGTGGATGCACACATGAAGGGCAGGGAGTACCTGGCGGGTGCGTTCTCGGGCGCCGATATCATGACTGGTCATGCCTGTTTCGCTGCGCAACGGTTCGATGCCGATTTTGGCCCGTTTCCGGATGCGCTGGCCTATGTCGAACGACTGAAGGCCCGTCCGGCGCTGCAAAAGGCGTTGGCGCTTTGAAATGAGATTTAAACGGGCCGTAGGCTTGTTGATTTGCGAATTCGAAGGATTCGACCTATATTCATACAACAACCGAACAGGAGGCGTGCCTTGAGCCAATCCGATGTGGACACTGTTTTGAATGCTTTCTCGCAAGTGCGCGGTGATGTTGCATCATTACGCGGCGAGATGGTGGCAATGGAAGCACGGCTGACCGCAAGGGTTTGGCAGACGGTCTTCACGGTCAACACAGCCATGTTCGGTATTGTCGGTCTGGCCTTGCTGTTGTTCCGCACGATCTGATCGTCGTAAGCAAGGCAGGCACGTACCGACCTACCTTGCAGATTCTGACATTCAACGCTTATTTGGGCAAATCGCCTGAAACCCCTTTGACGAAGAAGTCCATGCCGAGCAGCATGCCATCCTCGGCAACCTGTCCCGCAGACAGCCGCTCTGTTCCATCACGGTCGACCATTGGACCTGTGAATGCGTGGACCTTACCCATACGAATATCTGCTTCGGCTTCCTTGGCCATCACAGCGACCTCGTAGGGCATGTTCCAATAAGGGCTCATGACCACTTCGTTCTTATCCATGCCGGCCCAGCTGTCGCTGCTTTCCCATGTGCCATCCAGTACAGCCCGGGTGCGCTCGATATAATATGGTGCCCAGTTGTCCTCGATCGCGGTCAGTTGCGCATTTGGTGCGAACTTCGCCATGTTGGAGGCCTGACCAAACGCCAGAACACCGGCATTCTCCGCAGCCTGCAAGGCAGCCGGGCTGTCCGTGTGCTGCATGATAATGTCAGCGCCCTGTGCAATCAGCGCCTTGGCCGCGTCCGCTTCCTTGCCCGGGTCATACCATGTATTTACCCACACGACCTGCACTTCGATATCCGGGTTTACGGACTGTGCCGCCAGTGTTGCCGCATTGATGCCTCGCACGACCTCGGGGATCGGGAAGGAAGCGATGTAGCCAATCTTGTTGGTCTTGGTCATCTTGCCCGCGATCTTGCCGATCACGTGGCGCCCTTCATAGAACCTTCCTGAATAGGTCGAGACATTGTCTGCGCGCTTAAAGCCCGTGGCATGCTCGAACTTCACATCCGGAAACTGCTTGGCGACCTTCAGCGTCGGATCCATGAACCCGAACGACGTTGTGAAGATCAGCCCGTGGCCTGAGGCGGCAAGCTGGCGGATCACCCGTTCGGCATCAGGGCCTTCGCTGACGCTTTCGACGAAAGTGGTCTCGATACGATCGCCAAAGGCGGCTTCGATGGCCTGGCGTCCCTGGTCATGTTGATAGGTCCACCCGTGGTCGCCAACGGGGCCAACATAGACGAAGCCGACCTTCAGTTCGGGTGCGGCATTGGCGGGGGCGGAAACCAGCATCAGGGCGGTTGCCCCTGCCAACAGTTTCAGAGCGGTTCTGCGGATCATGTGTCTCTCCTCAATTCGTGGCGGCCGATCCCCGTCGACCATGCAAGCTGTATCCCGCAGCCCTTATGTGAGCCGTCGGATTGAAGAGAGAGGTAGCATGCACGCCGGGACGCGCAAATCCTGATTTAACCTATCGCGGAGCACAAGCTCAGGCGGTGCCACGATAAGGCTCGACATACTGGAGCGCCATGTCCCAGGGGAAGAAGATCCAGGTGTCTTGGCTGACCTCGGTGATGTACGACTGCACCAGCGGTTTGCCTTGCGGTTTGGCATAAACGGTTGCGAAATGAGCCTGTGGGTAGAGCGCGCGCACGATCTCCAGCGTACGTCCAGTGTCGACCAGGTCGTCTATAACCAGAATGCCCTCGCCATCGCCGGCGATTGTCGCATCGGGCGCCTTCAGCACCCGTGCCTCGGCTTGCGATTGGTGATCATAGGATTTGACCGAGATCGTGTCGACCAGCCGGATGTTCAGCTCGCGCGCTATGATGCAGGCGGGGACCATGCCGCCACGCGTGATGGCGATGACAGCCTTCCAGGCTCCGTCTTTGCCCGGTCCCTGACGATCCAGCCGCCACGCCAGCGCGCGGCTATCTCGGTGCATTTGCTCCCACGAAACATGAAAGCCCTTTTCGTGTGGCAGTTTGTCGTTCACAGGACCCCCGACTTGCTCGATTCGATGGCAATGTACGTAGTCGGGCTGAGCCGGTCCAGAGTTCCCAGCAACGACTGTAGGCTGCCGTCAGCTGCCTGTGGCGATCTCTACCATCATTGCCGAGTAGAAAACGAATGTCGCAACCAGCACGAACCCGTGCCAGATGGCGTTCTGAAAGGGCAGGCGTTCCCACACATGGAAGATAACGCCCACTGAATAGAGCAAACCGCCGATCACAATAAGCACTGCCGTAGCATTGGTGATGGCCGCGCTGACCGGCCCGAAAACCAGAACGATGCACCAGCCAAGCGCAAGATAAAGCAACAGAGACAGTTTTTGCCATCTGTCTGGCGCGATTATCTTTCCAAGCAGACCAACAATCGCTGTAGACCATACACCGACAAGCAACCAGCGTCCCATCGGCCCACCGGTGATGACTGCATACGGCGTGTATGTACCTGCGATCTTAACGTAGATGGCAGCGTGGTCGATACGGCGCAATGCCTCTAACAGCCGCCCGCCAGGCATGCGCAGGCTGGCAAAGTTGTACCCGGCAGAAGCAGAGAACATTACGATCAGCGCCATGCCGTAGACGGTAACGGCAGCGACAAGTGTCCAGTCGTCACGCCAGACTGCAGCCAGTGTGATCAACACCGGGACTGCCAGCAGTGCGCCCACGACCCCAAGGGCGTGTACGGTCATGTCAGCCCAGGCCTCGGCCCGACTGTAGCTTTTACCTAAGGGTACTACCCTCGCCTCCAGATCATTCATTGTCATTAGCTTATACTACCTGCGGTTAACGAAACATCGCATTTCTGTCAGGCAGGCGAAAGCGTGTCCCTACGTCAGCATGTTAGGAATATTTTTACCAAGCTAGCGGATTGTTGCAGTGAAGCAGAACTGCGAATGGAGACTATCATGCCCCTGTCCGCTGCCGAGATCTCTATCGAACCATCGGGTTCTGATACGACTGGGTTGGCGGACATCCTGCCGCGTGGTGAGATTCGCTGTCTTGCGGTGGCGATTGAAGATCAAGACATGACAACGCTCATGACAAGCGCGGAAAACAGTCAATTTGATCTGAATGTGACACGCGCGGCTTCGCTGGACGAAGTGCGAGCTGCCATTGTAGCCCGTGAAACTGACGTAGTGTTGGTTGGTAGGTCTGCACCGAGTGGCACGGCTGAAATTGTGTCGGAACTCGCTCAAGATGCGCGCCTTCTTGGTGTGCCTGTAATGATGATCGCAGATGGGGTGTGCGATCATGAAGTTGCAAACACGTTGCGGGCCGGTGTTTCTGATGTTTTGGGAGCGCAAGACTTAAGTTCTGGGCGACTGGATCAGGCGGTCGAGGCTTCATTGCAACGCTTGCGCGGTGCTGCCGCGGACCAATTGGCATTGATTTCCAATCTTCAGGCTGAGAATGAAGCACTGCGCCGAATTGCGATCCGCAATATGCGTCTGCTCAAGGGCCAGACCATGCCGTTGATGTCCATGTCGTGGCGCATGATGTCCGGCGAGCAAATTTGTGAAGAAGACCGCACGCGCTATGCAAAGGGCCTTGCGAGGGCTACGCGCAATGTTTCTGGCTTGATTGATGACACAGTGATTGTTGCTGCGACCCACCGGGCGCAGGATCTGGAGGAGGATGTTGACCTCAACCTGGTGCTCGACCGCATCCTGCGAGACGATTTGGGCGAGATCGCCAACAGCCGGGCGCATGTGATTGTCAAACCTCTCCCAGTGCTTCGAGCGCGCGCAGGTCAGATGCACATGTTGTTCGAAGAACTATTACTTACAGCCGTGCGCAACGTGCGGGTCGGCCGAGTGCCCGAGATCGAGATTGGCTCTGGGCAAGATGAAGATGGCAATCCGATCGTCTGGATGCTTGAAAAGGGCCTGCAATTGTCAGTGCGAAAGCAAGCACTTGCCGTCACGGGCAACCTTCTTGCGCCCGCGTCGAACAGCGAAGTTCAGGACGCACACGCATGGTCACTGTGCCAGCGTCTTGTCGAGCGGAACCATGGTCAGTTCAAGATCTCTCAGCTGGCAGATGACACG
Organism: Paracoccaceae bacterium; assembly: GCA_045106875.1. Classification (GTDB taxonomy): domain Bacteria; phylum Pseudomonadota; class Alphaproteobacteria; order Rhodobacterales; family Rhodobacteraceae; genus Thermohalobaculum. The sequence continues at coordinate 11,386 of JBGCFK010000223.1, forward strand.
AGCCGACTGGTAATGCGCTTTCCGAACAGAATTCAGGTGCACCAAGCGCCGGTAGTGAACTAAACTTTACAATTTCAGACTGGAGCTGACGGATAGCTTAGCTGGTTACGCTGAGAATTGTTCGCGTGCTGTCCGACGCATCGTGCGTTTTGTTCGTCTTCT
>JBGCFK010000224.1:0-3238 GCA_045106875.1 Paracoccaceae bacterium
CCCATCATAGCGCGCGAGGTTCGACGAGGCTTCTGCCGGTGCAATGATGTAGTAGGCGGGCAGGGCGTACTTCGTGTGCGGCAGCGAGATGTCCACGATCTCGGCGCCTGCGTCGCGCAGCATGGCGATGCCATCCTGCCAGAACTTCTCGGTCTCCTCCGGACAGCCTTCGCGGTATTCCGCCGGGATGCCGATGCGTTTGCCCTTGATGTCGCCGGTCAGCGCGGCCTCGAAATCAGGTACAGGGATGTCCGCAGACGTCGAGTCCTTCGGGTCATGCCCGGCCATGCCCTTCAACAGGATCGCAGCATCGCGCACGGTCTTGGTCATCGGCCCGGCTTGGTCCAAAGATGACGCAAACGCCACGACGCCCCAGCGCGATACACGGCCATAGGTAGGCTTGATCCCGACTGTGCCGGTCAGCGCGGCTGGCTGGCGGATTGACCCGCCTGTGTCCGTTCCCAAGGCTGCCAAAGCCAGATCAGCGGACAGCGCAGATGACGATCCACCCGAAGATCCGCCCGGTGTGATCGGCGCATCATCATTGCCGCGGCGCCAACGCGAGGTGGGGGGGCCATAACAGGACGTCTCGGTCGACGAACCCATGGCGAACTCGTCCATCGAAGTCTTGCAGGCCATCACCGCGCCTTCTGCCCAAAGCTGCGTGGTCACGGTGCTTTCATAAGCCGGTTTGAAGCCGCCCAGGATGTTCGAGGCCGCCTGGCTGTTGACGCCCTTGGTGCAAAAGAGGTCCTTGACCGCGATCGGGATGCCCAGAAGATCCGCGTTCTCGCCAGCAGCACGGCGCGTGTCGGCCTCATCAGCCATTTCCAGCGCGTGTGCGGCCGTGTCATGGCAGGTCGCGTTCAGGGCACTTGCCCCTTCGATGGCCGCAAGACAGTCCTCGATGATTTGCCGCGCGGTGATCTCGCCTGCGCGCATCCGGTCGCGCGCCTCGGCGATGGTGAGTGTGTTCAGATCCGACATTATTCCACCACCTTCGGCACGGCAAAGAAGCCCTCGCGGGTGTCAGGCGCGTTCAGCAGTACATCGCCCTGCCGGTCGCCATCTGTCACGACATCCTCGCGCTGTTTCAAGGCCATTGGCGTGACGGATGTCATGGGCTCGATCCCGTCCACGTCCACCTCGCCCAACTGCTCGACCCAGTCGAGGATCGTATTGAGTTCCCCGGCGAGTGGGGCCAGATCCTCTTCCTTCACGGCAATGCGTGCAAGGCGCGCAACGCGCCGGACAGTTTCGGTATCTACGGACATGAGGCCACCTCGTCAGGCTGGAACGCACGGGGGTGTACCTACGCGGACGAGCCTGTGCAAGACCTCAGCGCGGGATGCGGTCCTTGATGCGGGCGAGCGCGCCTCGGGCGGCCTCGATCCCGGCAAGATTGGCAGCAAGCCGGGCAGGCGCAAAGCGGGACACGGCAACAAGGGCGACACCTTCCAGCACCAGCGCACTTGCGCGCACCGTTCCGCGGTCCTTGTCCTCAAGCCTGCGATTCACCTCGTCAGCCAGCAAGATGGCATCCGCTGCGACCGAGACGGCGCCAAACGCGATTCTGGCGGGGGGAGGGGCCACCAGCATCAAGGCACGGGTCAGATTGCGACCTCGTTCAATCGAGTGCCTGTTGCGTCCAACCCAACCGGGGGTGACGTCATGGACCGGCGGCGTCTCGTCAGTCTCGTCCAGGATATGTCCTTGGGCGCGGTCGTTCATGACAGATATATGGGGATGCAAAGCTGCAACAGCAAGGCAAACACCGGTTTCCCCGGACTAAGCAATGCGCCGCTCGAAGTCGGGCATCCGCTCTTCTGGTGCATCCGTGACCAGCATCCGGCCGGGCGTGTGAGTGATGCAGATCGGCGGTCTGGACGCTTGCAATACGTTCTGAGGCGTCACTCCGCAGGCCCAGTAAACCCCCGTATCACCGGGTGAAAATTCGGCAGGCTCGCCCCAGTCGGGCCGGTCCACGTCAGTGACACCGATTGCCCTGCCATCGCCGACATGAACGGGTGCGCCGTGCGCATGGTCAAAATCCTTGGTGATCTCGACGGCCTTGTCCGACAGTTCCGCTGGCATGGGACGCATGGAGACAACCATTTCTCCGTGAAACGGCCCGGCAGGGGTCAGCGCGAGGTTTGTGCGATACATCGGTACCGTCTTGTTCGCTGCTATATGCTTCATTTCGATCCCGTCCTCTGCAAGCGCACGCTCGAACGTGAACGAGCAACCCAGCGCAAAGGCCACCATGCCGTCTGTCCAGAGATCCGAGATGTCATGCACTGTTTCGGCCAGTTCGCCGTCACGGTAGACATTGTAGGAAGGAACATCGGTGCGAATGTCGATATCGCCCAGCATGGACATGCGCGGATTGCCGCGTCCATCGGACATGCCGACGAGAGGGCATGGTTGTGGGTTCCTGGCGCAAAACTCCAGAAAATGGTCGGCCCATTCGCCGTCGAGGATGGCAAGGTTTGCCTGCAGCCGTCCCGGTCCGAACCCGGCGGTCTGTCCCCGATACGCGCTTGCACGAATTTGTTCGCGAATCGCGGTCACCGGCATTTTGCGCAAAGAATCGTAGTCATTCGCTGTCATCGGACCTCTCCTGAATGTCTATGCTCAAAACTGCCTCTGAACCCGTCAAAGCGCAACCAGAACCCTGATTTTTGGCTTCCTTTGCGCCGGGGTTCCGCTAGTGTTCCGTTTGACAGGTGGCAAAAAGCTCACCGTATGACCACAGAGAGAGGGTGAATATCATGAAGAAAATCGTAGGGGCGGCACTGGCCGCGACGCTTGCGTTTTCGGCCGCCGCGCAGGCGGATATCGAAGAAACGGAATTCCTGGTGGTCGGCACCTGGGGCAATCTGTTCAACTGGAAAGAACACGAGAGCCGGTTCTGGGGTACAGTTCTGCCGGAAGCCTCGGGCGGAAAGATCACGGCGAACGCCAAGCCGTATACCGAGCTTGGTCTGTCCGGCTACGAGGTCGTCAAACAGCTGGAGCTTGGCGCCTATGACGCCGTGCATGCGCTGACGACTTACACCTCACAGGACAGCCCAGCGCTGGAAGGCATCGACCTTGCAGGCGTGTTCCAGGACTTTGCGACCTATCGCAAGGCACTGAAGTCCTACGAGCCGATCATCCGCCGCGAGCTGCGCGACAAGTACAATGCCGAGCTGGTGATGCTCTACACATTCCCGTCGCAGCAGCTGTTCTGCAAGCT
>JBGCFK010000225.1:0-18863 GCA_045106875.1 Paracoccaceae bacterium
GTCCAGAAGCTGTGGGTTTGCGGAGAAAAGCGAGAAGACCTGCACGCCTGCTGGCAATCCAGTTAGGAACCTGTCGAAATGCCCCAGAGCCTGATCCGGCTGCGTAGCCTGTCCAAGGCGCGAGACGATATGAGGTTCCAACTGGGCAAAAAGTGCACGAGCACGATCGCTTCGCGTGGCGGCAATCCCTGCTTCCCGCCATCGCGACAAGGTCCGGACAGCATCGCCCGGACGCTCGAATCCAGCTGCTTCCAACGCTTGCTCGTCAGGGTTTCGCTGCGAAACCTGGGCTTTTCCCGAGCCAGATGAGAAAAAAGCCTCGCATGTCGCATGAACACGGGCCAGCCGATCGGCCAGCGTGGCCTCAAAGCGTGTCGCATCTGGATATCCACAAAGCGCCGCCAGCCGCGCACGTGCCTCGGGGCTACGCGGAACAGCATGGGTCTGGGCATCATCAATCATCTGCAAACGATGTTCTATGCCGCGGAGCACTTGATAGGATGACACCAGAGAAGCCTCGACATCCTGTCCGATCCAGCCAGCCCCTGCCAGCACAGAGAGTGCGCCCACCGTATCACGCACTCGCAAAGCCGGGTCTCGTCCGCCCATGATCAGTTGACGCGTCTGTGCAAAGAACTCGATTTCGCGGATGCCGCCCGGTCCAAGCTTCAGATCATGCCCAGGCATGGCATCTACGGTGAACTGGGCCTTCTGGGCACGGATTTTGCGCAGCATCTCCTGGGTGTCTTCAATCGCTGCATAGTCGAGGTTGCGGCGCCAGATGAACGGCACGAGCCCTTGCAGATACGCGTCTCCTGCTGCTTCATCTACCAGAGGCCGGGCCTTGATATGCGCAGCCCGTTCCCAAGTGCGGCCCACTGTTTCGTAGTATCGCTCGGCAGCCGAGATTGCCATGCAGACAGGCGTTGTCGAGGGCGAGGGCCTGAGCCGCAGGTCAGTGCGAAAGACGTACCCCTGCGCCGTGTTCTCGGACAATAGCTTCACCAGGTCGCGGGTCAGCTTGACGAAACGTGATCGCACTTCCGTTAGGTCATCCTCGTGAAACCGCGAATCGTCGAACAGCACGATCAGGTCGATATCCGAGGAGTAATTAAGTTCGTAAGCACCCATCTTGCCCATGGCGAGAATGATGAGACCAGTTCCAGCACTGGCCTGTTCGGAGGTCAGACCGGGCAGATTCCCAGCTTCGACTGCTCTAACCATTAGCCACTTTGCCGCCGTCTCGACGCAGGTGTCAGCCAGTTTGGTTAAAGCCTCTGTGACGTTGGCGAGTTCCCAAACGCCGCCAAGGTCCGAAAGCGCGATCAACAAAGCCGCACGCGATTTTGCCTGCCGCATGAGCGCGCCAAGTGCTGAGTGGCTGGGAGCTGCTGCAGCCTCGGAAACGAGATCTGAACAGAGTGCGTGGAGTGTCGCGTCGGGGTCCTGTGATAGTAATTCTGATAGACTGCCTGCGTGCCGTGTCAGCAGCCTTGCAAGATAGGGACTGGACCCGGCTGATCCTGAGATCAGCTCTGCAACCGGTCCTTTGGCAAACGAAGGATCCAAGGTGGCCAACACTTCGCGTCCACGCAATGCATCGAAAGGCACAGGGGATGCGGTGATCCGATTTTCGAACGAAGTCATGCCGCCAACCTCAGACCGATGCGGCGTTCTGTCAACTTGGGAAAGATCTGCGTGCTATCGGCCTTGGTACTCGGCAGGCCGTTTCTGGATGAACGCCATCACACCTTCCATGAAGTCCCGCGTCTTACCAGCCTCGGCTTGCAGATCTGCCTCGAGCTCAAGTTGCGTGGCGAGCGTGTTCTGAGGACTTTCGCGCAAGGCTTGCTTCATCAGCCGATACGCAGCCGTTGGACCTTTGGCCAGCTTTCCTGCCATCTGCAGGCAATGATTTTCTAGATCCGCGTCGGGTACGCATTCCCAGATCAGCCCCCATTCGGCTGCCTTGAGGGCAGGGACTGGTTCGGCCAACAGACACATACCCATTGCGCGGGCGTGGCCCGCGAGGCGTGGCAGCCAATAGGTTCCACCAGCATCGGGGATGAGTCCGATTCGCGCAAAGGCTTGCAGAAAACTCGCGCTCTCGGCCGCAACCACGATGTCTGCTGCAAGCGCTAAATTTGCACCTGCCCCCGCTGCCGCGCCGTTCACTGCACAAATGGTCGGCACAGGGCAGTCATAAATCAAACGCAGGAGGGGCTCATACTCCTCACGTAGCGTTCGGCCTAAGTCCAGTTGGTCAAAGCTGCCGACATCGCCCAAATCCTGCCCTGCGCAGAAGCCGGGACCGTTGCCGGTGATCACGGCGGCCCGTGCGTCGTTCGGTGCCCGTGTCATCACTTCGATCAGCTCTCGGCGCATCACGGAGCTGAGCGCATTCATTCTATCCGGACGGTCCAGGCGGATCTGGGCCACATCGTCAGATACGGAATATTCAATGGTTTCGAAGGACATGAGGCCTCTCGCTTTCGTGCATGACTTTATCTTTTTGCGGCGGAAAACATACAGAAACGTCGCAGCAGCTAACGCGTTTAGATAAACGAAACCGGTTGCGATGACACTGCGCAAAGGCCTGAGCAATCGAGTGGACGACACGAAATGTCTGGAATGGAAATCGACGATCCGCTGTTCGACTACAAGACCTACCGTTTTGGTCGTAGTCGACAGGTGTTCCGCGGGCCGCAGCCAACGTTGAAGGGCAAATATCTTGCCTGCATCGGGTCATCCTACACGTTTGGGCGATATGTGGATATTCCCTACCTTGATCATCTGGCACGAGAGTTTGATCTGCAGGCCGCCAATTTCGGCACCGATGGCGCGGGTCCTGGGTTCTTTTTGGGTGATCCTGAGGTCAAGAAGGCTGCGTCCAATGCGAAGCTGTGCATCGTGCAGGCCATGAGCGCGGCAGCGATTTCGAATCGAATGTACACGGTGCGACCGCGCCGAAATTCTCGATTGCACGAAGTGTCAGACCTTCTGATGGGTATCTTCCCCGACGTTGATTTTGATCGCTTTGCCTTCACCAAGCCGATGTTGCGGTATCTGCGGGAACTGGACGAATCGCGTTTCCGGCTTGTTGCGAACGAAATGAAGAACGCGTGGATCGGGAGGACGCAGACCCTTCTGTCTACCCTCGAATGTCCTACAATTCTCTTTTGGTTCTCGCAGCGTGGTCCCGATGATCTGTTGTCTGACCCTTCCGATCCCACCGGCATGCATTATCCGCACTATGTGGACTCGGCCATGTTGGACAGTGTCAAGCATGCGGCTGATGGCTATGTGGAATGCGTGACTGCCGATGGGCTGCCCCAGGACTTGCGGGTCGATGGGCGCACGGTTCTTTACAAACCCTCAGGCGTGCCGATCGATGAGAACCGGGAGTTCCCATCTCCTGAAATGCATGCAAACGCTGCATTGGCTCTCAAGACAGAGATCCGCAAAATTCTGAAAGGCTGAGTCCGGCTTTTCGGAATGATCTCAGCCAACAGTGTTGAAGACCACCTGAAGCAAAGGGCATGGGAGAGGGCACAAAAAAGATGCCGTTCACCCGCTCCGCAAACGTAACCGTTGGGGATTTCTCTTTCACCACTTGTCATGCGTACTAGGATTTCGCATATCCAGAGTTCGCGTGAAATAGATCCTAGCGGTCCGTGCCGTGGAAAGAGTGTCCGAGATGAGCGAGACGGTGTCCCATCCCGCAACGGAGTTCCCCGTCCCTGCGGGTGTTTTTGCCGAGAAAGTGGTTTCCGTTCAGCACTATACTGACCGCCTTTTCCAGTTTCGGATCACCCGGCCTGCCTCTTTTCGTTTCCGATCGGGTGAGTTCGTAATGATCGGTCTACCAAATGCGGAAAAACCCGTGTTCCGGGCGTATTCGATCGCCTCGCCCTCTTGGGATGAAGAATTGGAGTTCTTCTCCATCAAGGTACCCGACGGTCCGCTGACCGAACATTTGCAGAAGATTCAACCCGGCGATACCATTCTCATGCGCAAGAAGCCGGTGGGCACGCTGGTGAATGATGCTCTGCTCCCGGGAAAGCGGCTCTGGATGTTTTCCACAGGAACGGGCGTCGCCCCGTTCGCTTCGGTGATGCGAGATCCAGAAACATACGAGAAGTTCGAACAGGTTATTCTTTGCCACACATGCCGCGAGGTGGCCGAGCTGACCTATGGCTACGAGACAGTTGAGAAGACCAAGGCTGATCCGCTGGTCGGCGAGGAAGCCAGTGCTCAGTTGCTGCACTATGCCACCACCACCCGCGAAGACAGCCCGCGCACTGGGCGGATCACAGATCTCATCACATCCGGCAAGCTGTTCGAGGATCTGGGCGTACCACCACTGGGCCCTGACGTGGACCGCGGCATGATTTGCGGATCGATGGACTTTCTGAAGGATACAAAAGCGCTGTTGGAAGACGCAGGTTTGAATGAGGGCGCAAACTCCAAGCCTGGTGAGTTCGTCGTTGAGCGCGCTTTCGTGGACTGAACCCACGTATCGGCTGTATGTTTGGTCCCGGATATTATGAGACGGGGCCAATGATTCACATTCGAGAGCTCAGTATTTGCGCGGTAGCAGGCTGCACACTTGCCCTGCACGCGGGCATGGCCAATGCCGCTGATGATCTCGAGGACTATGAGTCAGACCGGACCGCAGCGGTCGCTGAGAAGCCTGAACCACAACAAGATGCTATCTTCTACCGCTACTGTGAGGGAACTATCCTTCGCGTGATAGCCGAGGACGCTCCCGGGACGTACGCTTTGGCGCTTTTGAGGCAGGGAGAATGGAAGCCATATGGACGCGCGCTCCATGACCCTGATGGCAGGATGCTGCAGCAGGAGGTAGAGGGCCGTGGTGCTGTCATCTTCACCCCACATAATTGCGAGAAAGTACCTGGAATCTGCCGCTACACCGAGACGGGGCTGGATGGAATGGCGCAGAAGAAACTGCGGATCAATGGGTTGGCGGATGCCGAGTGGAATTACTCATTGCTCGACCTCAACAACACAGACCCGGATCGCCAGACACTGACGCGCGTCGGCACAGTTCGATATGGTCAAGACGGGCTTGCGGACGAGGAGACCTGGTCCAGCATCACCGGGACCGAAGACGGATGTCTCGTGCGCATAAGTGCCGAGGATCTTCCTGCGTCTGTCTTGTCAGATGCGCCCAACTTAGCTCAATAGGCCCAAATTCCGATATTCATGGAAGCTGAAAACAAAAACGGCCGACACGTTTGAGTGCCGGCCGCGCAGTTTGTTAGGTGGGCCCGTTAAGGCCCACGATTGGTAGGGTCAGGCTCCCGTGATCAACAGGAAGTCGATTTCCTGAACGGCGCTGCCGCCATTGCCATCCTCTACCAGGATGTCGACTTCGAAGATCGAGTCTCCGTCAAAGCTGCCCCGAGGATCCGTCAGACGTTCGTTCAGGATCAGGAAGCCATTGATTGGATCGACCGTGAACAGCGGCTGGATGCCTGGGGTGTTTGGATCAACATCCGTATTTGCATCCTGACCAAACAGCGTGAACTGCAGCGTGTCTCCATCGAGATCTTCTGCAACGAACTGTGAGCCCGGGATGACGCCGACGTCGTTTGAAGTGATGAACACCAGATCCGGCCCCGTGATCGTTGGCGGCGTGTTCGGCGTATCGTCCACGTCAATCACGTTCACCTCGACCGTCTGGGTCCGTGATCCGAACTCATCCGACACAGTGACATCAATGAAGTACTCGTTGTCTCCATCTGCGGACAGCGGAGTCTCGAAGTCTGGTGGATTACGGAAGTTCAGCAGACCATTGATCGGGTCGACCATTTCGAACAATGCGTCATCGTCCCCGGTGCCTGCAATCGAGAAGGTCACTGCATCGAACTCGATGTCGATGGCCTGAAGATCAGCCGCCTCCACCTGGTTCTCGGGGATCTCGAACCGGATTGGCTCGGGAAGGAACGGCGGAATGTTCGCATTCACCTGCACGGTGACGGTTGCTGTGTCCTGGCCTCCGCGACCATCAGAAATGGTGTAGGTGAACGTGTCGGTGCCGGGCAAGCCTTCGTCATTGCCCGGGAATTGACGATCTGGCGTATAGATCAGCGAGCCGTCCAGCGGATCGATCTCGACCGTGCCATTCGACCCTTGGGTGAAGTTGATCACCGTCAGGACGTCGCCCGCGTTCTGGTCGGTGTCATTCGCCAATACGTCGATGTCGACGGTGCCCGCCTGATTGACCACCGCTGTATCATCTTCTGCAATTGGCGCGTCGTTCACTCCGTTGATCGTCACTGTCACTGTGGCTGTTGAGGTGGCGCCCGACGGATCGGTCACAGTGTAGGTGAACGTCTCTGTGGCTTCTTCGCCCTGGCCCAGACCATCGAAGGCCGTACCTGGGTCATAGATGATGAAGTCATCCGTTGGATCAAGCGGCGTGCCATTGTCATCAATGGAGATCGTACCCAGAAGGCCAGTGTCATCGATATCAGTGATCGTCAGCGGGTCCTCGTCCGGGTCGGTATCGTTGTCTAGGACATCGATTTCAGTCGGAGCGTCTGAGCTGGCATTTACCACATCATCCAGCGCAACAGGGGCGTCGTTTTCGCCTGTGATTGTTACGGATACTGCTGCTGTTGCGGTTGCGCCTGATGGGTCGACCACTGTGTAGGTGAAGGTATCGACTGCGCTTTCGCCGACGCCGAGGAACTCGAACTGGCCGTTCGGGTCATAGTCGACCGTGTCATTGTCCGGGTTGATCACCACGGTGCCCTGGGTGCCCGACGTGTCGATGCTGTCGATTGCCAGGTCGTCCGTGTCGTCCGGGTCCACGTCGTTCGCGGTCAGGTCGATGGTGGTGGGGGCGGTATCGTCCTCACTCACTTCGGCGGTATCACTGATGGCGATCGGCGTGTCGTTCTCGCCGGTGATGGTCAGCGTGACCGTGGCCGTATCGGTGGCCCCGCTTGGATCGGCGATCACATAGGTGAAGGTCTCGATGGCGGTTTCGCCTTCGGCCAGGGATTCGAACGCACCATTGGTCTCGTAGAAGAGCTCGTTGGTGTTCGGCCCAAGCCGCTGCAGCGTGCCCAGAAGGCCCGAGCCGTCAAAGCTCTGAACCGTCAGGGTGTCACCGTCGACATCGGTGTCGTTCAGCAGCGGCTCGATCACCGAAGTGACGCTTTCCGTGGCAAACGTGATGTCGTCGTCGACCGCCACTGGCGCATCGTTCACGGGTGTGACGGTGACTGTCACAGTCTCGACCGAGGTCGTGCCGCTGGGGTCGGTTGCCACATAGGTGAACGTGTCGGTGCCGTTGAAGTCCGGGTCAGGCGTGTACTCGAAGCTGCCATCTGGGTTCACGACCACATCGCCATTTGCAGGCGGTGTGCCAAGAGAGGCAATCAGCGGGTCACCATCTGGATCCGCATCATTGGTCAGGACATTGCCGGTGATGGGGCTGTCCTCGTCGCCGGTCACGGCATCGGGGGCGGCCACTGGTGCGTCATTGGCGCCGGTGATGGTGACAGTGACGGTTTCGGTGTCCGTGCCGCCATTGCCGTCCGAGACGGTGTAGGTGAACGTGTCGGTCGCGGTCTCGCCGGTGGCGAGGTCCTCGAACTGGCCGTTCGGGTCGTAGACCACATCGGTCCCGTCCAGCACCACGGTGCCCACGGTGCCCACGGAGCTGACATTGATGACGGTCAGCGTATCGCCGTCTTCATCGTTGTCATTCGCCAGAAGGTCAGCGGCCGGGATCGTCAGGGCCGTGTCCTCATCGGTCGTGGCCGTATCGGGCGCTGCCACCGGCGCGTCATTGTCGCCGCCCACGGTCAGGGTCACGGTCGCCGTGTCGGTGCCGCCATTGCCGTCCAGCACCGTGTAGGTGAACGTGTCGGTGCCGTTGAAGTTGGCATCCGGCGTGTAGGTGAACGTGCCATCCGGGTTCAGGACCAGGTCGCCATTCGCAGGTGGCAGGTTCGTCAGTACGGTCAGCGTATCGCCGTCCACATCCGAGTCGTTGGTGAGCACATCACCGGTGATCGTATTGTCCTCGAGACCCGTGAAGAAGTCCGCCTCTGCCACCGGATTGTCGTTCACCGGATCGACAGTGACGGTGACGGTCTCGACCGAGGTCGTGCCGCTGGGGTCGGTTGCCACATAGGTGAACGTGTCGGTGCCGTTGAAGTCCGGGTCAGGGGTGTACTCGAAGCTGCCATCCGGGTTCACGACCACATCGCCATTTGCAGGCGGTGTGCCGAGCGTTGCGGTCAGCGGATCGCCGTCCACGTCCTCGTCATTGTCCAGCACGTTGCCGGTGATGGGGCTGTCCTCGTCGCCGGTCACGGCATCGGGGGCGGCCACGGGGGCGTCGTTGACCGGGTCGATCGTGACAGTCACGGTCTCGGTCACGGTGCCGCCATTGCCGTCATCGGCCACGTAAGTGAACGTGTCGGTGCCGTTGAAGTCCGGATCCGGTGTGTAGCTGAACGAGCCGTCCGGGTTCAGAAGCACATCGCCGTTTGCAGGCGGCGTGCCCAGTGTCGCGGTCAGCGGGTCGCCGTCCGGGTCGGTGTCGTTGGTCAGGACATTGCCCGTGATGGGCGTGTCCTCCTCGCCCGATGCCGTGTCGTCTTCGGTGACAGGTGCATCGTTGACCCCGTCGATCGTGACGGTGACAGTGGTGATGGCAGTGCCACCCTGGCCGTCCGAGACGGTGTAGGTGAACGTATCAGTCGCGGTCTCGCCGACGGCGAGGTCCTCGAACTGGCCGTTCGGGTCGTAGACCACGTCCGTGCCGTTCAGCGTCACGACGCCTGTGCTCACCGCATCGTTGACCGAGATGATGGTCAGCGGGTCGTTGTCCACATCCGTGTCATTTGCCAGCAGCGTCGAGGCCGGGATCGTCAGGGGCGTGTCTTCGTCTGCCGTCACCGCATCCGGATTGGCCACCGGCGCGTCATTGTCGCCGCCTACGGTCAGCGTCACAGTCTGCGTGTCCGTGCCGCCATTGCCGTCCGAGACAGTGTAGGTGAACGTATCCTGGCCGACAAAGTCCGGATCCGGCGTGTACGTGAACGTACCGTTCGGATTCAGAACCACATCGCCATTGACCGGCGGTGTGCCGAGCGTTGCCGTCAGCTGGTCGCCGTCCACGTCCTCGTCATTGGCCAGGACATTGCCCGTGATCGGGTTGTCTTCCAGACCCGTGACAAAGTCGGCCTGCGCAACCGGCGCGTCATTCTCGCCCGTGACCGTGATGGTCAGCGTCGCAACGTCGTTGCCGCCATTGCCGTCAGTGACAAGATAGGTCACCTCGACAATGTCGGTCTCGCCAACGGCCAGATCCTCGAAAGTCGGACCCGAGCCATCGGCAGGCTCGAAGGTCACCTGCGTCGCGCCATCAGGAGAGACCGTGACCGTACCGGTACGACCACCATCCGAGATCACGGTAAAGGGCGTGCCCGTAGGCTCGGCATTCGCACTGACAATCGTCAGAGTGTCGCCCTCGATGTCACTGTCGTTCTCAAGAACATCGAAGTTCAGCGTATTGCTCTCGGTAACCGAAGCAACATCATCCAGCGCAACAGGGGCGTCGTTCACCGGATTCACGGTAAGAGTAACAGTGGCGACATCGCTGCCGCCGTTTCCGTCCGACACGACGTAAGTGAACGTGTCTGTGCCGTTGAAATCTGGATCAGGCGTGTACTCAAACGTGCCGTCCGGGTTCACAGTCACATCGCCGTTCGCGGGGGGAGTGCCCAGCGCGGTTGTGAGGTTGTCACCATCAACGTCGGAGTCGTTGTCCAACAAACTGCCCGTGAAAAGCGTATCCTCGTCACCCGAGAAGGCATCGTCCACTGCCACCGGCGCATCGTTTTCGCCAGTCACAGTGACACTGATTGTTGCGGTGTCCTGCGCCTGCGTCTGGACTGTGACCGTGTTGCGCAGCACTGTTCCGTCGTCGAACTCGATTTCGGCTTCTATGACGCTTTGCGAGTTCGTCGTGGTCGTCAGGCCGGCGATGGTCTGGGGGTTGATGATGAAGCCGGTTCCCTGCTGGGTCAGGTCGTTGACGTCAATGCTGGTGTCCTCAACACCGTCGACGAAAAGGCGGAAATCAGTGATCGCTGCATCCAGGAAAGGAGGCGCCAGAGCCGCATCAAGCTGGGCCAGGTTGTCAACACGCTGTGCGCCGTTCGTATTGTCGAGCTGATTCAACTGCGTAAGGTTTGCACCGGACGAGATGCCAATGCCGTTGATCTCTGCGCCGAAGTTGGTCTCCAGATTGGTGACTTCGTCAGAGAACGCGCCGCCGTTGTGCTCACCGTCCGACAGGAAATAGATAATGTTGTTGTCGCGGCTGTCGCCGTTAGCCGCCTGTGTTTCGAACCAGAGGATGGCTTGCTGCAAAGCGGCTTCAAAGTCTGTGCCACCGGAAACGCCCGGGCCAACATTGATTGCGTCGGACAGAGCCGAGGAGCCGGCATTGAACTGCTGATCACCCGCGCTCTCAAGCACGATCTGCGTATCGGAAGTTGAATCGCCGAGCGTGTCGAACGTCACAAACCCGATCTGCAGATCAGCGTCCGAGAAGCCCAGGGCATCAATTTCGGTTGAAAGCTCACGCAGCGCAAGGATTTCGGCATCGATCACTTCGTCGCTGTCACCATCGCCGTTCTGATCACCAGCACCCGGGAATGAAGGATTGGTGAACACGGTCGAGCCGGACACGTCCATAACGAAAAGGATGTTGTATGTCGGCTGTGTAATGCCCGAAAGGTCGATGCTGCCCGAGATGTCGGTTGTGCCGTCGTTGGTGAATTCCTGCGCGTCGAAGGTGAAGAACGCAGTCTGGTCGGACGGGCCAACACCGCCGGAGGTCTGCGTGGACTGTGCACCCTCGTCAAATGGCTGCGGCGCGCTGATCGTGTACGTAACAGTCGTTACTTCGGACTCGTTCACGGCGAGATCGTTAAAGTCGGTGCCGGCGTCGAAGTCGACATTGCCTTCGCTGTCGATGACGAAAGTACCGCCATTGCTGCCCGCAACCGACGCTCCGACATTGAGCCCGCTGCCGTTCACGGCTGTGACTGCGATATCGCTGCCATCGTCATTGCTGAGCGCAGTGAGGTCGGTGTCACCAGCGCCTTCGCTCTCGGTGACGGTCGCTGTGTCGTCGATCGCGTCAATCACCAGAGCAAACTGAACGTTGTCGATCGATGCGCCGTCATTGTCGTCGCCATTCGTACCGACAAACGCCAGCGTGTTGGAGCCATCACCCGCTCCACCGATGAATGAGAAGTTCAGTGTCTGCAAAACTGTGGTCGCGGGATCGATTGTCGCAATCAGATCGCCGCCCCAATAGACCTCGACCGTGTCAGGGTTTCCGACGGGCGTGCCCAGATCAAACTGCAACTGGTAAACAGCACCGGCTGTAAGGCCTGCGATTGTCTGCTCAACGTCAAGATCTGTCGGCGAGGCAGCCGTGTCAAGCCACGCGACGCCGTCAGTTGGCGCAATTCCTTTGCGTTCATCAGTATGAATGTCGATGGCCACTCCAGACGGTGAAGTCCAGCCGACAATAGAGCCATTGCCTGTCGCGCCAAAAGCCTGAGTGGTCAAGCCAGTCAGGTCTTCAAAGGATCCGTTGATGATCAGGTTCGATCCAGTTGTCGTGAAAGCCATTGCTCTTTACCTTTCAAAATTCTGATGCGCCACTCATGGTCGCCGTTTGCGCGCATACTGCCAGAATGAATGCGCAAAAATCACGTAAAAAGTGACCTAATTTTGCTGAAATACTGATTTAAAACAGAATTTACTGCAACGGTTTACCATGGGTTGCATAACCTATTGCTTTTAATAGCGATAGGCTCCCAAAATCGGTGCAAATTGCGCAGGATCCCTCCCGCGATTTGCGACAAATTAGTAGCTGATTCTCTTTTTGCAAGTTATTTTGATTCGCAAAATCGCGCTTCGCTGCCGTCTTACAGCTGTTGCAGTCTTGTGAGACGCTATGGTTTACCCGCACGCTCGGGGATCTGATTAACATGAATTATGGGAAATAAGATATGGAAAAACCACGTGCTTTTGCCGATCATGGACAGTTCTGGCGCGGTAATCTGCATACGCACTCCACACTTTCGGACGGAGTGTTCACGCCAGGTGAAATTTGCCGTCGTTACGCGGCTGAAGGCTATGATTTCATTTGTATTTCCGATCATCTCGTTGGGTTGTACCAGTATCCCATTGCCGATACGCAGCCGTTTCGGACAGATCACTTCACGACTATCTTGGGTGCCGAAGTGCACACGGGCCAGCTCTCGAACGGTGAGATCTGGCACCTGCTTGCGGTAGGCCTTCCACTGAATTTCAAGGCGCCTGAGACGCCCCACTTTGACGGCGCACAGTCACCAGAAACGGGGGCGGCTCTTGCCATGCGCTGTCGGGAGGCCGGAGCTTTCGTCGCTATAGCGCACCCTCAATGGTATAATCTTACCCTTGCCGATGCCCGTCAGATCGAGGCCGCCCATGCGGTTGAAATCTACAACCATGGGTGCGCGATCGAGTGCGATCGCGGTGATGGTTTTGCGATTCTCGACTTGTTGTTGTCCGAGGGTCGGCGGCTTTCGGCTTGCGCGACCGATGATGCCCACTTCAAGGGCCCCGACCATTTTGGCGGTTGGGTCATGGTCAAAGCGGAGGCGAACAACCCCGACCTGTTGCTCGACGCCTTGAAGGCAGGTTCGTATTATTCCAGCCAAGGCCCGCGCCTCCATGATATCCGGTTGGACAAGAATGAAGTCCATGTCGAATGCTCGCCCGCGGACCGAATTATCGCAGTAGGCGCCGGAGCCGCGGCGCTTCAGCTCTACGGCAACGGCATGGCGCGCGGCACGCTGCCCATCGCACGGTTCCGCGATGGTGGATGGTTGAGAATAGTTGTGGCCGATGCTCTCGGGAGACGAGCCTGGTCCAACCCGATCTGGCTTGAGTAGCCTCGTTCGGAACGATCTTGCGCTGCACAACCAACCGGTTAAGGTTACAGCTAAGCAGCGAGGGTGTGCATGTTCGACGAGATGTCCGGGACCCAAGGGATAGTTCGACCACCATACGGTCGGATTGCCGAATGGATTGAAGCTAGCGGAACGGATTTTCTGAACAATCGGTCTCAGGAGGCCGAAGCGATCTTCCGCAAGATCGGTATTACTTTCGCAGTCTATGGCGAGGGCGGTGATCCGGAGCGGTTGATCCCTTTCGATCTTATTCCCCGTGTCTTCGCCGCAGCCGAATGGCAGGTTCTGGATAGTGGTATCCGCCAGAGGGCCCGCGCGTTGAACGCGTTTCTCTACGATGTTTATCACCGCGGCGAGATTCTGAAGGCTGGGATCGTGCCGGAACAGCTTGTTTACCGGAACGCCGCCTTTGTCCCTGCCATGCTGGGGGTCGAGCCTCCGGGCAGGGTCTACTCTCACATCGTCGGCATCGACATCGTCCGCACGGGTGAAGACAGCTTTCAGGTGCTGGAAGACAACTGCCGTACCCCTTCGGGTGTCTCCTACATGTTGGAGAACCGCGAGATCATGATGCGAATGTTCCCGGATCTGTTCGCGGGCGGGGCTGTGCAACCGGTCGACGCCTATTCGGATCAGCTGCTGCGCACACTGGAAGAAGTGGCCCCGCCCGCTTGCAAATCCGATCCCAACATCGTGCTGCTCACCCCGGGCGCGTTCAACTCGGCCTATTACGAGCATTCGTTTCTCGCCGATCTTATGGGAATTGCGCTGGTCGAGGCGGGCGACTTGTTCGTGGATGAGGGTCTGGTCTGGATGCGCACAACGCGCGGGCCGCAACGGGTCGACGTGATTTATCGCCGTATCGACGATGACTACATTGATCCTTTGGCCTTCAAACCAGAGTCTTTGCTTGGCGTGCCGGGGCTCTTCGATGTCTATCGCGCGGGCGGCGTGACGCTGTGCTCGGCTCCCGGCGCAGGCGTGGCGGATGACAAAGCGATCTATGTGTTTGTACCGGAGATGATCCGCTTCTATCTGGGCGAGACGCCGATTTTGGAGAACGTGCCGACCTGGCAGTGCGCCAAGCCGGACGAGTACGCCCATGTCATGGACAATCTGGAAGAGCTGGTGGTCAAGGAGGTGCATGGCTCGGGTGGCTACGGCATGCTGATCGGACCAAAATCAACCAAAGAGGAGTGTGCGGCTTACGCGAAACGGATTGAGGCGAGCCCGGGCGAGTTCATTGCTCAGCCGACTCTCGATCTCTCGACCGTACCTTCGCTGGCGCAGTCCGGTATCGGCCCCCGCCATGTTGATCTGCGTCCCTATTGTCTTGTCGGAAAGCAGATGCGACTGGTGCCGGGCGGCCTGACGCGGGTTGCCCTGCGCGAGGGATCTCTGGTGGTCAACTCGTCTCAGGGCGGCGGCGTCACGGACACATGGGTGCTCAGCGCATGACCGATCGGATGCTTCGCTCACGAACGGCCGAAAGCCTTTATTGGCTCGCGCGATATGTCGAACGGGCGGACTCGACGGCGCGCCTGATCGAGATGGGTCACCGCATGGCAATGATCCCCGGTAGCCGCTCTCATCAGGAGTGGAAGTCAGTCGCCGCAGCGTCTGGTTGCCTGGACAAATTCGAAGACCCTGACGGCATCACCCAGACCGACATCATCAGGACCCTTGTGCTCGACAAAGACAACACTTCATCAATACGCGCTTGCCTTGAGGCCGCTCGGGCAAACGCAAGGTCGGTACGCACAGCTCTGACCATTCAGCTTTGGGAAGCGTTGAACGATGGCTGGCGAAAACTCGAACTGATGGATGTTGCCGATGTGCAGCGCGATCTGTCCGGGTTGCTGGATTGGGTCAAGCTGCGCGGCGCAACGATCCGCGGTGCCTCAACCTCAACGATGCTGCGCGATGACGCATACGTCTTTCTCGGGCTTGGAGGTTTTGTTGAACGGGCCGACATGACGTTGCGCTTGCTGGACGTAAAATCATATCTGCTGCTGCCGGAAACAGATGTTGTAGGCGGCGGGCGCGACCACCACCAGTGGACATCGTTGTTGTACGCCACCTCTGCCGTGAGAGCTTATCATCACGTTTATCGCAGTGACTATAGCCCTTGGAACATTGCCGACTTCCTAATCCTGAACCGCCGGTTCCCGCGCTCAGTTGCATTTTCCTACGCCAAGATTGCACACTGCCTTGGTCTCCTGTCCGAAATGTATGGTGAGGATCACGAATGCAATTCGGCAGCCAGCGAGATGGTCGCAGCCTTTCAACGCTTGCAGATGGGTGAGATCTTCCGCGATGGGCTCAGTGAGTTCGTGCGGGAGGCCGTTCTGAAGACCAACAGGTTGAATTCGCAGATCTATGCAGCATACCATTTCTGATATGCAGTTATCGATCCGACATACGACCCGATACCAATATGCTCCAGAAGCGGCACGGGCGGCGTTGCGCCTGCATTTGCATCCGCCACAGACAGCCTCACAGACCTTGAGCGGCTGGCATGTGACGGTGAATGGGATCGAAGTCACGCCCCTGCTGGCAGACCCGCTTGGCAATCTGGTGTCACTTTGGACCAGCCAGACTCCGCTCGACGAGATAGAGATCGTCGCAGAAGGCAATGTCGAGACGAGGGACATGACGGGCGTGCTGGACGGTTTGCGTCAGGCAGCGCCACCGGCAGTATTTCTGCGCCAGAGTAGATTGACCGCGCCCGATGATACCGTGCACGCGCTTGCTGCGGAGATCGAAGGCGACTCCCAGTTGGACCGGATGCACATGCTGTCCGAATTGGTTCACAAAGCTGTAGACTACCGGAAGGGCGCGACGAGCTCGAAAACCACCGCAGCAGAGGCCGCAGCACTTGGCGCAGGGGTCTGTCAGGATCAGGCACACGTCTTCATTTCGGCTGCGCGCGTGCTTGGCGTGCCGGCGCGTTATGTCGCTGGCTATATGGCAGATTTTGGAGTTGAGGACGCTCAGGGCGAGTCAAGCCATGCCTGGGCGGAGGCCTGGGTCTCGGGTCTTGGTTGGACTGGGTTTGACGTGACAAACCAGCTTTGTCCCACCGATGCTTATGTCAGGCTGGCCGCAGGGCTGGATGCAGATGAAGCCGCGCCTGTCCGTGGTGTCTTTTCGGGTGATCCGGAAGAACGGTTGGAAACGGATGTCGCTATTTCCGATATGCAAGCGCAGAGCCAATCTCAGGCTTGAAACGTAGTCTCGTGAGAGACAAGGCAGGTGGGCGGGCGATCCTCGGCAACAGCAACGACGCGTGTGCCGCGTAACAGGTCCTCCAGAAACGCCGAATCGAAACTGACCAGAGGTTCCAGATGACATATTGCGTGGCGGTGAAAGTGAACGAGGGGCTCGTGGCGCTGGCAGATACGCGCACCAATGCGGGCGTGGACTACATCTCGCGCTATCGAAAGAGCTTCACCTGGGAGGTGCCGGGCGACCGGGCCATCTGCTTGATGACAGCGGGCAACCTGTCGATCACACAAGGCATTCTGACCCGGATCGGTGAGGCGACAAGACGTGTCGAAGCAGGAGAGACCGCAGAGACGATCCTGAACGCGCCCAGCATGTATCGCGTCGCTGAGATTGTTGCAGAGTATATGCGGGAGATGCAGGACCTGCACCGCGTTCCGCTTATGACCCAAGGCGTTGCCGCGGATGCCACGGTCTTGGTGGCGGGGCAACGCGCAGGAGGCACTCACCGCGTTTACATGGTCTATAGCGCAGGTAATTTCATCGAAGCGACGGCAGACACGCCATTTCTGCAAGCAGGCGAGCACAAATATGGCAAGCCGGTGCTCGATCGGATGATCACGCCCGAGACGCCGCTTGTGGATGCCCTGAGAGCAGTGTTTGTTTCTATGGACTCAACCGTGCGCTCGAACCTGTCTGTTGGAATGCCGTTGGATCTGGCGGTGATCCCGGCGGGCGAACAGAAGTTCTCGTTGCTTCGGAGAATTGACGAGACTGATACGGACTGGCAGGCGATCTCGTCGGCATGGTCTGCGGGATTGCGCGAGGGGTTCGGGAAGCTTCCGCCTGTCGACCAACTCTAGGTGCGATCCGGAACTATGTGACGCGTGGTTGTTCGGGGCAGGGCCGCGAACAGCCAAAGCAGTGCAAGGCCCAATGAAATCACAGCGTTCCATCCTGCCATGGTGATCCCGAACAGATCCCAGACGACCTGGTCGCAGGTAACCAGAGGCGCCCCCTGGATCTGAGCGAGCAACTCATCCGTAGACAATCCGTTGGGGTCGAGGCTGGAGCAGCTTGACGGACCTTCCCACCACTTTTGCTCGACACCGGCATGATACAGGCCGATCCCGGCGCCAACCGATACGATCAGGGCTGCCAAAGCGGAAAGTGGCCGTCGAAAGCGCCAGAGTACAGTGACAACCGCAATTGCCAGCAGGATTGCCACAGCATGCGGCCAACGTTGCCAGAGGCACATCGGGCAGGGCGCAAGCTCGCCCAGATATTGGAACGCGAAGGCTCCCAGCAGCAGTGCCAGAGATCCAAACCCCGCCAGCAGTATTCGTCCGTAAACACTCATCCGCAGGTCTTATCGCAAATGTAGGCCGTGTCTCAATCGCAATTCACAGACCGGGTCATCAGAATGTGGTTCATAGCCCGATCCAGCCCTTGATAAAGCTCGCCAGCGTCGCCCCGGCAAGCACAAGTGTCGCTATCCAGGCAGTGCCGAGAACGCTGCCGATTGCGACCAGTATGCCATCGCGTTGCAAAAGACCCATTGCGACTACCACGACGGCGAAGCCGGGCACGGTGTTGGTCGCAGGTAGAGGCACCATGATCGAAGCGCTGAACAACAGCAAAGCCAGGCCGATTACCCGGTCCATAGGGCGGCGTGTCAGTGCCGAGAGGCGGGGCTTGCTCAGCGCCTCCAAACGCCTCAACCAGGGCCTGGCCCGGTCGGCTAGCTGAAACAGGCTGGAGACAGCGATCTGACGTTCGCGCAGTCGCGCTGGGAGCCATGGTACCCGTCGTCCTGCCACGATCTGCGCAGCCACGAAGACCAGAGGCAGCGAGACAATCTGTGGGATGCCGTAGAGAAATGGAATACAGCACGGCAGGGCAAGGATCAGCAGAAACAACCCAAAGGCGCGTTCGTGTAGCTGATCCAGTACCCATCCAAGGGTGACGGTGTCTCCTTGGGCCTCTTGTGCCAACAGCGCGAGGCGTTCCGAGACGGCCACGTCCGTATGATTATCTGCTGCCACCCTCGCAACTCCTGCTACTCTCGGCAATTTCCCGTCGCCAACCCTTATGATCATGATACCACTCGACGGTGACGCCAGCCCGGTTAACAAGCTGGTGCGGGCGAGGGAAGGACAAACGGGGAATAACGCTCATGAAATGGCGTGGCAGACGCACCAGCGCAAACATCGAAGACCGGCGGCACAGAGGAGGTGGCCGGGCAGGAAGCATGGTCCGCGGACGTGGTGGTCGTATCGGAGGGATCGGAGCGGTGCTGGTCATTCTGGTGGGCATGTTCTTCGGCGTCGATGTATCGGCCCTCTTGGGGGGCGGCAGCAACGTACTTGGTTTCTCGGTGCCGCAGGGAACATCGTCGGGTGTAAATCAGGTTGACGATGAAATGGAGGAGTTCGTGGCCGTTGTGCTGGCCGACACCGAGGAAGTCTGGACAGATGTATTCCGCCAGATGGGCCGTACCTACAGTCCTCCAACACTTGTTCTGTTCTCGGGAAAGACCTCTTCGTCCTGTGGCTCTGCAACAGTCGCGTCCGGGCCCTTCTACTGTCCAGCAGATCAACGGGCCTATCTCGA
>JBGCFK010000226.1:0-5088 GCA_045106875.1 Paracoccaceae bacterium
CGTCACTGTTGCCCGTCATGGTCGCGCTTTCGGTCTTTGCCGGAGGGCTGGCACTTGCATGGCCCTGGTTGGCGCCCAACAACATGTCCAAACGCCTGCGCGAGACCGTAACTGGTAGCGCACGAGAGCGGATAAAGAGCCGGGAAGCACAGGCCACCGCCCGCGCCATGCAGCAACAGAACCCGGGCCTGCGCAGCAAAGCTTCCGAGCCGTTGGCCAAACTGGTCGCCCTGTTTCGCATTTCCGAGCGCTTGGACGACAGCGACATGGTGATCAAGCTTCAGCAGGCCGGGTTGCGCGGCCGCGCTGCTGCAGTGAAATACCTCGCATTCCGCATTGTCTCACCGATTGTATTCCTTGGCGCAGGCCTGCTGGTTGCGGGCGTGATCCTGCCGCCGCATGTTCCGCTTTGGCAAAAAGCCGCCGCGATCGTGGGGGCGTTGGTTCTTGGATATTTTGTGCCGCCACTTTTGCTGCAGAACCGTATCGACAAACGCAAAATCGACATAGGAAGAGTCTGGCCCGATGCCGTCGATCTGCTCCTGATCTGCGTCGAGACAGGCATGTCGATAGAACATGCGTTCAAGAAAGTAGCCGAGGAAATGGCGTCCTCCTCCATTGAGCTTGCCAAAGAGATGGGCCTGACCAATGCAGAGCTTTCCTATCTTCAGGAACGCCGACAAGCCTATGAAAACATGGCAAAACGGATTGACCTTGACGCTGTACAAGCCGTCATGGGTTGCCTGATCCAATCGGAAAAATATGGAACCTCGCTTGGCGTCAGCCTGCGTGTGCTGGCACAGGAAAGTCGGGAGATGCGAATGGCGGCGGCTGAAAAGAAGGCTGCCGCGCTGCCCCCTAAACTGACAGTACCAATGATCGTGTTCTTTCTGCCTGTGCTCTTCGCCGTCATCATCACGCCCGCGGCGATTCAGATCATCGCGAAGTAGCAGACCATTCGGAAATCACCTCACCGAGAGACACGCTGCGAATCGCGCCCGCGCCAATGTGCGACAGGGACATGCGCGGTGCGGGTGCCGGAACAGGATTGCTTCCCACAAAACTTTGACGGGCCAGATTGTGTGGATGATGTGCTGCCTCGGTCATATCCAGAACAGGGGCCACACACGCGTCCGTACCGTCAAAAAGTGCGGCCCAGTCATCGCGACTGCGGGCGACAATAACCGTTGCAATTGCCTCTGCCAATGCGGGCCAGGTCGCACGATCCGTCTGATCCCAGTCTGCCGCCGAGAGACCGACACCCTCCATGAACGCAAGGAAGAATTGAGGCTCGATGCAGGCAACCGACAGGTATTTGCCATCTGCGCAGGTATAGCAGCGATAGAATGGCGCCGATCCGTCCAGAAAGTTCTCCCCGCGCTCTGCAGACCAGTGTCCCTTGGACATCAAGCCATAGATCATGGTCATCTGGTTCGCAGCACCATCCAGCATGGCCGCATCTACGACCTGCCCCTGCCCGGTAGTTCGCGCATGCAACAATGCAGACACAATCCCGAATGCTGCGAAAAGCCCGCCACCGCCATAGTCACCCACCAGGTTCAGGGGTGGCATCGGCGGACGGCCTGCTTCTCCCATAGCAGCCAAGGCGCCAGAGAGCGCAATGTAGTTCAAATCATGCCCTGCAGTTCGCGCCCACGGACCTTCCTGACCCCACCCGGTGATACGCCCGTATACAAGGGCAGGATTTTGGACCAGCACCACTTTGGGGCCAAGGCCGAGGCGCTCCATGACGCCGGGTCGAAGCCCCTCGATCACTGCATCGGCGCGTGAAATCAAATCAAGCGCACCGGCCAATCCTTTGGGATCCTTGAGATCCAGGGTCACGAACTTGCGGCCTCGATCAATGGGCTCGTCGCCAGAGTTTTGGATCAGCGGCCCACGATTGGCGCTGGGACGCGCGACGCGCACAAGGTCAGCGCCCATGTCCGCCAGCAGCATGCCGCAATAGGGCGCAGGTCCGATCCCCTCAAACTCTACAATCCGGGTTCCTGCCAATGGTCCACCAAAAGCGCCTGCCATGTCTCCTCCCTTGCGTTTTACCTGACCTTCCCCGCAGGCTGGGCGGTACGCAAGCACGGAGGTGATGATGGCGATCCCTGGCCCCTTGAACAGCATCTGCGATGTGCCCGGCATAGAGGTTGGCAATGCCGAGGACCGGGACTTGCTGACCGGTGTGACTGTCATCTTGCCAGACGCGCCAGTCACCTGCGCGGTAGACCATCGTGGTGGAGCAATCGGCGCGCGCGAAACGGTCTCCCTGCGGCCCGGCTCGGTCGGCGGCATCGCGCATGCAATCTGCCTGTCGGGAGGATCTGCCTATGGTCTGGATGCTGCAGGCGGCGTGATGCATGGACTCCGCGCTATGGGGCGCGGGTTCGAGCTTGCAGGGGCGGTGGTGCCGATTGTGCCCTCGACCATTATCTTCGATCTCGCCTTTGGCGAGCAACGGGACTGGATGCATCCACCCTGGTGGGATCTTGGCACAAAAGCACTTGTCGCCGCGTCCAGTCAGTTCTCGCTTGGGAACGCAGGTGCAGGGCTTGGCGCGACCGCTGGACCATTGAAGGGTGGACTGGGTTCAGCCTCGCTGATCCACGAGGGCACCACATTGGGAGCAATAGCCGTCGTGAACCCAGTGGGCAGTACGGTGATGCCGGGAACGGACACATTCTGGGGGTGGACCCGGGCGCTCGAGGGTGAGGTGGGCAACCAACATTCTCCCGCGCACATGCAGAAGCTCGACCCGCCTACCCATGCCAAGCCCGGAGAGAACACCACGCTGGTGGTTGTGGCGACGGATGCAAAGCTTGACCGCGACCAGGCCCTGCGAGTCGCAATCATGGCGCAAGACGGGTTGGCGCATGCAATCAGGCCAGTACATAGCCCTTTGGACGGCGACACGGTGTTCGTTCTGTCGATGGGAACGGCAGAAGCCCCCAACCCGTGGCACGGTGTTTCAACATTAGGCACAATGGCCGCTGACGTGACCGCGCGGGCGATCATGCGGGGAGTGTATGAAGCAGAAAGTCTTGCGGGCGTACCCTCGTACAGAGAAGTGCACGGGCCCTAGTCTCGGGTTATCGCCGTGACACTCTTGACCGCGCCATTGGAGGCATCAAATATGTGCAGGGCATCGTCACCATCCGGGCTGCGGAGCAGCACATGCAAGGTACCTGGTCCCTGACCGGTCGCCAGGATCTCTCCAGCAGGCAGGTTAAGTTCCCGGACCAATACGCCCTGCCCCGGCGCCGCACCAATGCCCAGCCGGATGACAATGGTTGCCACGATCGTTAGGAAACCGAGGATGAGCACAACGATCAGCACCATGACCAGCAGACGCAGCTGTCGCACCTGCGGCGGTTCGCTTTCCATGTCCGGGGTCTGAGCCAATGGGAGATCCTTCAGGTGAAAAACTGCAACTGACTATCTCGGATAGAGGTGGGGGGCAACGGCTGGACAAGGCGTTGGCCGAGGCGGCGGAAGCAACCGGCGCGTTGCTGTCACGCTCGCGCATCGCCGCATTGATTGACGAAGGCGCAGTTAGCGGACCGGGTAAGGCCGCGACCAAGACCAAAGTGCAAGCGGGCGAGATCTGGACAATAGCCCTACCCTTTCCTGTGGATCCCGAACCACAGCCGGAGAACATCCCGCTGGAGATCCTGCATGAGGACGCAGACCTGATCGTGGTCAACAAGCCAGCCGGCATGGTCGTGCACCCGGCACCGGGGTCAGAGACAGGTACGCTGGTAAATGCACTGCTGCATCATTGCGGCGAAACACTGGCAGGCATCGGCGGAGAGCGGAGGCCCGGTATCGTGCACCGGATCGACAAGGATACTTCGGGCGTGCTGGTCGTGGCCAAGACGCAAGCCACCCATGTACGCCTGTCAGAGATGTTCGCGGCGCATGACCTTGACCGGCTTTATCAGGCGCTGACATGGGGTGCGCCCGAGCGGGCGGACCCACGCCTTGGGGCGATGGACGGCGTATCCTTCGGGCCGGATGGCTGGCTGAGGATTGAGACGCAGATCGCGCGGCATCCACAGGACCGCAAACGCATGGCAGTCGTGGCCGAAGGTGGCAGGACAGCGATCACCCATCTACATGCTGAGCAGGTATTCGGTGATCGGGATCGACCGTTCGCGGCGTTGGTCGCATGCCGGTTGGAAACGGGGCGCACCCATCAGATTCGTGTTCATCTGACACATATCGGGCATGCTTTGATTGGAGATCCCGTCTACGGCCGTCCAAGATCGCTTTCCAAGGCAGTGGATCCTGTGCTGGCCACCACTCTACGGGACTTCTCTCGACAAGCCTTGCATGCAGCGCATCTCGGGTTTGAGCATCCCATGACTGGTGTACATATGGCGTTTGATGCCAGTTTACCCGAGAGCATGAACCAAATTTTAACTCTTTTGCGCAGGAATACCTCACCAAATCGTTAAATATCTTGCGCAAGACGCAACAGTGCATACTTGCCATTAAGATGACCGGCACCCATATGCCTCGTCCACTCTTAGGGGAGACCTCGATGACGAAATCCTATGCCGCGTTGCCGGCGCCCTCGCCCGAACAGGGTATGAGCCGCTATCTTTCCGAGATCCGCAAATTTCCAATGCTTGAGAAGAACCAGGAGTTCATGCTGGCTAAGGCTTGGGTGGATCACGGCGATCGGGATTCAGCGCATCAACTTGTGACCTCGCACCTACGCCTCGCAGCCAAGATCGCGATGGGCTACCGCGGCTATGGTCTGCCAACGGCAGAGGTCATCTCGGAGGCCAATGTGGGTCTGATGCAAGCCGTCAAGCGCTTCGACCCTGACAAGGGCTTCCGCCTTGCGACCTACGCCATGTGGTGGATTCGCGCCTCGATCCAGGAGTATATCCTGCGGTCATGGTCATTGGTGAAGCTGGGAACCACTGCGGCGCAAAAGAAGCTTTTCTTCAACCTGCGCAAGGCGAAGTCAAAAATCGGCGCCCTTGAAGACGGTGACTTGCGGCCCGAGCATGTGGAGAAGATCGCTACAGATCTGGGTGTGACCGAAACTGAAGTTGTGTCGATGAACCG
>JBGCFK010000227.1:0-16534 GCA_045106875.1 Paracoccaceae bacterium
ACGCTTCCAGAGCTTCACTACATCAGCGCAGGGCTGTTCTTTGGCATGCTCTCGGTGCTTTGCGGGGTGTTTTTCATAGTCTCGCTGGACACAGCACAGGTGCGGGAGAAAATAACTCTGCAGCAGAAACGTCGGCGAAACTGGGTCTACACGATCATGACAATGACCATGCTAGGTGCAGTCGCACTGATCGCATGGGATGGCACGGCCGAGAACCCACTGGGTTTCGAATTTGACAGCATCAGCTTTGTGTTCTGGTTAGAGGCGATAGCCGTGTGGGCCTTCGCCATTGCCTGGCTATTGAAAGGAGAGTTCTTCACCTGGATCACGGGCACGCGCGTGATCGGCGTGAACACAGACTAGGGCGCGCTACCGTACAGCACCGCCGCGCGCTTCTCGAAGGCGCGGACGATCATGCGCATAGCCTCGTTGAACACGACGCCGATCACCGCCTGAAGGGTGCGTGATCGGAACTCGAAATCCACAAAGAAATCCACGTCGCATTCGGTGTCCGAGACAGGAACGAATGTCCAGTGATTGTGCAGGAACTTGAACGGGCCATCCAGGTACTCCACCCGGATCTGTCGATCTTCGGGGTTGAGCGTAACACGGCTCCCGAACTTCTCTCGAAAGACTTTGAACGAGATGATCAGATCTGCATCCAGGATCTCACCTGTGCCATCAGGACGCCGTGCACGCACACGGCACCCGGCGCACCATGGAAGGAACTCGGGGTACTTCTCCACATCTGCAATCAGCGCGTACATCTGGTCGGCGCTGTAGGGCATACGGCGATTTTCGGCATGGGTGGGCATGGCAACGCGTCGTTCTTACTACTCTGTTTCTACTAGCACAGGCTGGTTAGCGTCTCGTTCGTGAAGACATGGCGATGCACGGCCCTAGATCTGGGCAAGTTTCGCCTCACGCGCCTGACGCAATCGCGCGAAATCATCCCCGGCATGATAGGACGAGCGCGTCAAGGGCGTTGCAGACACCATCAGGAACCCCTTGCCGTAGGCGGCCTTCTCATAAGTCTCAAACTCTTCGGGTGTGATGTACCTGGCCACTGCGTGATGCTTTGGCGAAGGTTGAAGATACTGGCCGATGGTCAGAAAATCGACATCAGCAGCACGCATGTCATCCATGACCTGCTGAACTTCGCGGCGTTCTTCACCCAGACCGACCATGACGCCTGACTTGGTGAAAATCGAGGGATCATGTTCCTTGACCCGCTGCAGCAGCCTGAGCGAATGAAAGTACCGCGCGCCGGGGCGCACCTCCAGATACAGCCCAGGGACAGTTTCGAGATTGTGATTGAACACGTCGGGCCTGGCCTCGACCACAGTTTCCAAAGCACTGTCATCGCATTTCAGAAAATCGGGCGTCAGGATCTCGATCGTCGTGTCCGGCGTCTTGCGGCGGATCGCACGGATCGTCTGGGCAAAGTGCTCGGCGCCCCCATCGGCAAGATCATCGCGATCGACCGACGTGACCACAACATGCGAGAGTCCCAGCTTCGCAACGGCTTGCGCAACGCGTGCAGGCTCGAACGCATCCAGCGCATCGGGACGCCCGGTTGCAACATTGCAGAACGTGCAGCCACGCGTGCAGATCTCGCCCATGATCATCATGGTGGCGTGTCCCTGCGCCCAGCATTCGCCGACATTGGGACAGCCCGCCTCCTGACAGACCGTCGACAGTCCATGGGTCTTGATGATGTCGCGTGTTTGCAGAAAACCCTTGGAAGAGGGCGCCTTCACGCGGATCCATGGCGGTTTCGCCGGACTTGGATTGTCGCCGCGATGTGCTTTTTCCGGGTGGCGCTGAGCGCGGTCGCTGAGATCTCGCTGGGTCATGATTGGCATATACGCCCGCTCAGACCGGTATGCCACCCGTAGTTCCGAGAAATCCGCAGAGCATCTTGCAGATCCTCACTGCGCAGCACGAGGCAAGCAAGGCTCGGGTTCCCGCATGCGGGAGGGTCGAGGACAAGAGCGACGATGTCATATAGGCCATGCCAGCATCAGCTGAATTGGATGGCCGTGGCATGTGATCCGCTATTATGACTTTACCGTAGACGCAGCACCCGACCCGCATATTGCGCTGGGCAATCTCCGTTATGACAAGAACGCCTCATTGGCATCGCTTGCCTCAAGAAACGGCAAACGGTTCTACACAATCGCCGCCAGTATGAATGTCGCGAACTTTAATGAAATCTGGATCCGGTGCGACAAACTCTCGATATCACTAGGCGCTGCAGGCCCGCCCCAGACTTGAAAAAGTTGAGCTTATCCAAACCCTTGAATGAGTGACCTCAACAATCGGCAATGCTCAGAATCCGGTCTTGAATCACCAGAGCTCAGGACAACGAGACAACTCGACATGCACCAGTTGGTGTTCGTGAGTCGCCTGCAACCTCTTCGCACTCCGAAAGTCCAGCTGTCGGGCGACGATCGCGGCCATCTGGCGGGCGCAGTCCCGACAGCGCGCACCAGCGCAGGATGCCGCAAGGGATATGGCCGCGTTGCGCCTGAAACCGCTACGCGGCAGCCTTGTCCGGGAACAGTCCGGCCAGTCCATCAGCAGACGCCCGCGCAATCCCACGCTCTGTGATCAGGCCTGTTACCAGCCGCGCAGGCGTCACATCGAAGGCCGGGTTCGCCACCGGAGATCGTGGTGAAACCACCCGCGTGCGCATCACCTGATTGCCAACCATACCGGTCATTTCAGTGACCTCGCGTTCATCACGCTCCTCGATCGGGATCTGGCTGTGCCCGTCACTGATGGTCCAGTCGATGGTCGGCGACGGCAGACATACATAGAACGGCACGCCGTTATCCGCGGCCGAAAGCGCCTTCAGATAGGTGCCGATCTTGTTGCACACATCGCCCTTGGCCGTAGTGCGGTCGGTGCCGACAAGGCAAAGATCCACCTGTCCGTGCTGCATAAGGTGCCCGCCCGCGTTGTCCGCAATCACGGTATGACGTACACCGTGATTGCGCAGCTCCCACGCCGTCAGATGCGCGCCCTGCATGCGGGGCCGGGTCTCGTCGACCCAGACATGGACCCGGATACCTGCGTCATGCGCCATATAGATAGGCGCCGTCGCCGTGCCCCAGTCGCAGGTTGCAAGCCAACCGGCATTGCAGTGCGTCAGGACATTCACTTCACCTTTTTCGCGGGCGATCTTGCGCAACACCTTCAGCCCGTACTCGCCGATGCGGCGGTTCATATCGATATCGTCCTCGACGATCTGAGCCGCGCGCCGATAGGCCGCCGCCGGACGCTGCGCCAGTGCCAGCGGTTGCAGTTTGGCCATCATGTCATCCAGCGCCCAGCGCAGATTGATCGCGGTGGGCCGGGTCTGGATGAGGATATCGCGTGCCATCACCAAATTCTGATCCGAAGCATCCTCCCGCATCGCAAGCGCCATGCCGTAAGCCGCAGTCGCACCAATCAGGGGGGCGCCGCGCACCCACATCTGCCGGATCGCATCCGCCGCATCGTCAACAGTTGTCAGATAGTCCGCCTTGAAGCGAAAGGGCAGCCGGGTCTGGTTGATGATACCGACGGTGCGGCCATCGTTCTCAAGCCAGATCGGCCTCCAGGGTTTGCCATCCACAAGCATGGTCCGGACCTCCTGTCCTTCAAACGCGGGCACTCCCGCCCGCAAACACTGCGCAGCCCTATAGCACAACGTGATGTGCGTTGCGCAGCCGCTAACATGACGCGAAGCCGTTGACCTCGCGTTAACAATGATTAGCGTGCCGGCATGAACCTCTACAATCTTCTCCAATCCCGCGACGCTCCCGTGCGTGCAGGCCTTATCGGCGCTGGCAAGTTCGGATCCATGTTCCTCAATCAGGTCCCGAACACGCCTGGGCTGAAGATCTCGGTCATAGCCGATCTGGACCCCGAAAGGGCGCGCAAGGCGCTCGAGCATGTCGGTTGGGGCGCGGCGGACATAGCCGATGTTGCGCTGCTGGACAGTGGCGAGGCCCTTTGCGGCCACCCTGATGTCGATGTGGTCATCGACGCCACAGGACACCCTGAAGCAGGCATCCTGCACGCTCGCGCAGCCATCGCCGCTGGCAAGCACATCGTCATGGTAAATGTCGAAGCTGACGTTCTGGCAGGCCCCCTTTTGGCCGAAGAGGCTCGCGCCGCAGGTGTCGTCTATTCGATGGCCTACGGGGATCAGCCTGCTCTTGTGGCCGAGATGGTCGACTGGGCGCGCGCATGCGGCTTTCCCGTGGTCGCCGCTGGCAAGGGCACGCGCTATCTGCCGGGATATCACCAATCGACACCCGAAACCGTCTGGGGCCACTTCATGCTGGATCCCGCAACAGCCGAGGCCGACGGTCTGAATGCCAAGATGTTCAACTCTTTCGTGGACGGGACCAAGTCCGCTATTGAAATGGCAGCCATCGCCAATGCATGTGATTTGACCGCACCAAAAGACGGCCTGGCTTTCCCGCCGTGCGGCACGGCTGACCTGCCGCATGTCCTGCGCCCTCGCGCGGATGGCGGGATGCTCGAGGGCAAGGGCATGGTCGAGGTCATCGCCTGCGACGAGCGCGATGGCCGTCCGGTCCGCGACCATATACGCCAAGGCGTCTATGTCGTGATCGAAGGCGCGAACGAGTACGCCAAGCTCTGCTTCCAGCAGTACGGTGTGACGACGGACAGCACAGGCAAATACGCAGCGCTCTACCGGCCATTTCACATGATCGGGCTTGAGCTGGGCATCTCGGTGCTGAGTGCCGCGCTGCGTGGCGAACCAACTGGGCACTCTCGGGTCTTCAACGCAGATGTGATGGCGACAGCAAAGCGCGATCTCGCGCCGGGCGAGGTTCTCGATGGCGAGGGCGGATATTGCGTCTACGGCAAGATCGCGCCTGCGTCCGACAGCCTTGCGAAAGGCGCATTGCCCATTGGGCTGGCGCATGGCGTCTCGTTAAAGAACCCGGTCGCCGCTGGTGATACGGTTTGCTGGGCGGATGTCGAGATCGACGAGACCCGCGCCGCTGTACAGACCCGCCGCGCAATGGAGCAACGGTTCGGGCGTAGCTGAACATACTCGGAAATTCGTCTGCACCGTTGGACTGTGCTATGATCGCGCCATCAAAGGAGGACGCCATGACGGAAGAAACCAAAGACGGCAACGAACCAACCGAACTTTCGGATGTTCAACTCGAGGAGGCCAATGGCGGTCACGCGTCTTGGCCGAGCACATGGAAGGTGTCCGAGATGGACGGCAAGAGTAACCTCGTTGATCCCAATCAGAAAACCATCATCGGCGGCTTCAAGACGACGAGCGGGATGACGTCCCCGACAGAAGACCAGGCCAAGGGACCGTTCATCCAGCAGGGCACACTGAAGAACGTTGAAACCTAGCGTAGAAGCTGCGCTAGGACGCATTGATGTGCCGGGAACCGGTTGCACAGACATACGTCGAAAAGGGAGACTTGCATGGCAGTCGTGATCCGTCCGGTGCGACCCGGCGACGAGGCCGCATGGCGCGCGCTGTGGACAGGGTATCTTGAATTCTATGAAACCTCCGTCACCGAACAAGTCTACCAGACCACCTTCACCCGCTTGCTGGACGATGACCCGCACGAGTTCCTTGGACGGGTTGCGGAAAAGGACGGCAAACTGGTCGGGCTGACGCACTATCTGTACCACCGCCATGCGTGGAAGGTTGAAAATGTGGTGTACCTTCAGGATCTCTATGTGGACCCGGACACACGCGGATCCGGGGCGGGACGCGCTTTGATCGAGGCTGTCTATGCCGAGGCCGACAAGGCGGGATGCCCGTCGGTGTACTGGCTGACACAGGATTTCAACGCGACCGCGCGCCAGCTTTACGACCGGATCGCCACCCTGACACCTTTCATTCGATACAACCGCTGACAATGTCTCGTTCGGGGCACGGGCCGAACATTTCGCTCTGTGCAAGCGATGGCCCTTTCCCTCGGACCGCGGATCGGGCACACCCGCACGTGGGGGAACGGCATAGAACGCGGATGATGGGGTTGGCTGATCGCTAGAGTATTTGTCTGTTTGGTACGATCTTGCGCAGCGACGTTGATCGCCCTTGGTTTGGCTGCATGTGCCCCGCAGGGAAACGAGCGTGACCGCCCACACCGTGCGGGCGACAAACCGGATCTACCGCAACTGAACACACGTGTGCCAGCGGGCCACACGGCATGGTCCAATGACAGCCTTGCCACCTTGTTTGTTCATTTGACGCATGATCTGGAATGGGGCGCCCGGCGTCCGCACCTCGTGCGGTACGAGGCTCCGATCCGGGTTGGACTGACAGGGCCTGGCTCCCGCCAGTATGCGGGTTTTCTTGACAGATTCCTCGGGAACCTGCGCGCGCAAACCGGGATCGATATCGCAAGAGGCGCTGCGCCCCAGAACTTGCTGATCCGGTTCGTTCCGGGATCGGCCTTTCGCGCGAAGGTGCCGCAGCATTTCTGTGTCGTGGCCCCTGGCAGGCTGGATTGGCCGACCTTCCGCAAGGACCCGGTGCGCTTTGGCACGCGCGCCTTCGAGACCGCACGAAATCTGGACGCCATGACCGTCTTCATCCCTGACAATGCCGAGCCATGGCTGGTGCGGGTCTGTCTGATCGAGGAAATCACGCAAGGCCTTGGCCCCGCGAATGATCTCTATGGACTTGGGCCATCGATCTTCAACGATGACGCGGCGTATGTCTGGCCCACACGGCTGGACTATCTGATGCTTCGGGTGCTTTACCAGCCCGAGATGCGGACTGGGCTAAACAGGCAGGCGACGCGGGCGCGGGCGCGCGAGGTCCTTGCACGGTTGAATCCAAGCGGCGCGGGCGCTCCCCCCCTGCCCCGGTTGCGCATCCGCGAGATGCGGGACTGGGCCGAGATCCTGCGGGACGCGTTTGATCGATCGGCCTCTATCGGCACACGACGCGGCGCGGCGCGCAAGGCAGTCGATCTCGCTCGAACGCGGGCACCGCGGTCGGCGTTTCATTGCCACAGCCTCACGGTGCTGGCACGTCTCTATCGGCAAAGTCCCAAGGACGAACGCGCCTTGCTGAACCGCGCGATGACAGTTTGCACGTCTGCACACGGCACAGATGTCCGGTCAGCCAAGCTGGTGCTGGAGAAAGCGCGGGCGACTTTTCGGGCCGGACAACCGGGTGCAGCGTACGGTCTGACCGAGAAACTCGAGCAACGACTGGCCGGGTTTGCCTTGGAAGAGCGTCTGGTTGCTCTCTATGCCTTGCAAGCCGCCAGCCTGCGCGCGATACAGCAACCACGTGAAGCTGCCGAGATACGCCGAAAGGCCATCGAATGGGGTTCCTACGCGCTGGGGCGTGATCACCCGGACGTGCTGCGCCTGACGAACAATTGAGAGAGGTTCCATGATACCTGCATTTGTCGCGGCCATTGTCGCAGGTTTCATCGGCTGGCGCCGCGCTGCCAAGGCAGGCGGAAAGACGGCAGACAAGCTGCAATATGCAGCTGCACATGGCATTCCGACTTTCCTGATCGGCGTCATTCTGATGACCATAGCCGCCCATCTGGGTTGGCTGGATTAATCACGGGAGCCGACCTCGTGGACTACGATCCGGCCACCACGACATGACATTTTTCCGATTCTCGAAGATCTGCGTTATGCTGATCCTAACCGCCTGCGGCCCCCGCACCGGGCCATATGAGACCGCTGAGCGGCCCAAGACGGACGGGTATCTGTCCGCCGTGCCGGCAGGTCATACCACGTATAGCAACGACTCCCTGGCCGAGATTTTCACCAAGCTCACCCAGTTCTATGAAAATGGCGGGAGGGCGCCCGGGGTCTACAGGTTCGAAGGCCCTGTGACAGTGGACATGACGGGGCCAGGCTCGGACAAGTACGGCGCCTTTCTTGAACAGGTGATCACACAGATCAGGAACGAGACCGGGATTGACCTGTCTCGGGGCAAAGGCCCGGCCAATATTCTTATCCGCTTTGTCCCCGGCGAGGAGTTCCTGCCCCAGACCGTGAACCAATGCGTCATCATCACCGGGCAGCCGGATTGGCAAGCGTTCGTGCAAGCGCCCGGTGCCTACACCCTGCCCGGCAAGGATGCGCCGTTGGTGATGTCCCGCGAGGGGGTCCTGATCCCGGATACGATTGAACCCTTCAAGGTTCGCCAATGCATTCTGGAAGAACTGGTTCAGTCGCTGGGCACGTCGAACGATCTTTTTGGTCTCAGCTCGACCATGTTCAACGACGATCAGGCGCACTACTGGCCAACCAAGCTGGACTACCTGATGCTGCGCGTGCTTTACGATCCGGAAATGGAACCCAGCCGTGATCTGGGCGAAAACCAGCAGCGCGCCCGCAAGGTTCTGGCCCGTCTCAATCCAGAAGGAGAGACTGCGGACAAGCTGCCGCCCGTGCGTTTGCACGCATTCAGGAACTGGCGCAGCCGGTTACGGGAACTGTCCGAGGATGACATCACACCTGCGCGCAGCTTCGCGCTGGCCAGCGAGCTGGCCATAGAAGCGCGCCGCCGCGCTGGTGGATCAGCATATGATTGCCTCGGCCAGACAACGCTGGCTTATGCCGCGTATGGGGCCGAAGAAGCAGGCGTGCTCGCAATGTTCGACCGCGCGATTGATGTTTGCAGCGCAGCGCATGGGCCACGAGACATCCGCATTGCCGGACTACGCCTTGGCAGAGCCTATGTTGACTACGACCAAGAAAAGTACCGCAAAGCACGCGACACGGCGCGGGCTGTCTTGCCGGACCTGAAGGCGCACGGTCACGATGACCGGATCGCCGCTGCATTGATTCTCGAAACAGTCGCCTCGATCTACCTGGAAGACGCGAACTGGGTAGACACCTATCTGCCCCGCGCCGAGGCATGGGCGGCCTATACGTTCGGCGATGACAATGATCTGACTTTGGACCTCCGCAGATAGGGCACGTGCATGTTCCTCAACCTCTTCTTCAAACTCAAGGAAGCCAAGGTGCCGGTCAGCCTGCGCGAGCACCTGACATTGATCGAAGCCATGTCCAGAGGGCTGGTGATCTACGATGTCGAGGAATTCTATTTCCTCGCCCGCGCAGCTCTGATCAAGGACGAGCGCCATCTCGACCGGTTCGATCAGGTCTTTGCCGAGGTGTTCAAGGGCCTGGAAACTGTCTCCGGCACTCCCGAAGGCGTTGAGACCATGGATCTTCCCGAGGAATGGCTGCGCAAGATGGCCGAGAAGTACATGACTGACGAGGAGAAGA
This sequence comes from Paracoccaceae bacterium, assembly GCA_045106875.1. Taxonomy (GTDB): domain Bacteria; phylum Pseudomonadota; class Alphaproteobacteria; order Rhodobacterales; family Rhodobacteraceae; genus Thermohalobaculum. The sequence goes on from JBGCFK010000227.1 coordinate 9,271, forward strand.
AGGAAGTCGAGGCGCTAGGCGGCTGGGAAAAGCTGATGGAGACGTTGAAGAAACGTCTGGAAGAACAACAGGGTCGCCATCAGGGCGGGTCCAAATGGATTGGCACGGCAGGCACCTCGCCTTTCGGCGCCTATGGCTACAACCCCGAGGGCGTGCGCATCGGCCAGCACGAATCCCGCCACCGCCGCGCGGCGAAGGTCTGGGACAAGCGCCAGTTCAGGAACCTCGACGGAGGCACCGAACTTGGCACCCGCAACATCAAGGTCGCGCTGAAACGCCTGCGCCGTTGGGCGCGTGATGGTGCGCAGGAGGAACTGGATCTGGACGGCACCATCCGCTCGACTGCCGAACATGGCTATCTCGACGTCCAGATGCGGCCAGAACGGCGCAATGCGGTCAAGGTACTGATGCTGTTCGACGTGGGCGGCTCAATGGACGATCACATCAAGGTGGTCGAAGAGCTTTTCTCGGCTGCGCGCACCGAGTTCAAGCACCTCGAATACTACTACTTCCACAACTGCCTTTATGAAGGCGTCTGGAAGGACAACAAGCGCCGCTGGGACGCGCAGACCCCAACATGGGACGTCCTGAACACTTACGGGCCTGACTGGAAACTGATCTTCGTCGGGGACGCGTCAATGTCGCCCTACGAGGTCGTCTATCCGGGCGGCGCGAACGAACACTGGAACGCCGAGGCGGGCGAGGTCTGGGTGCGCCGCGCGCTTGACCAATGGCCGGACGCGATATGGATCAACCCGGTTGCCGAGCGGCTATGGGGCTATACCCAGTCCATCGGACTGATCCGGCAACTGATGGGCGGGCGCATGTTCCCCATGACACTGGCCGGCCTGGAGGCGGGGACGAAGGAACTAAGCCGGTGAGCCAACGCGTGCTGGTGTTCGGCGGGACCGGCACCATCGGCAGAGCCACTGTTCGGGCGCTGGTGGACTGCGGGCACGAGGTGGTGAGCTTTGGGCGATCCAAAAGCGATATACCCGGTGTCGAGGTTCGGACCGGAGACGTGACAGACCCAAAATCCTGTCTCGCAGACGGGTTTTGCAAAGAGCCCTTCGATGCGGTTGTCTCCTGCCTCGCCTCTCGGACGGGCTCGCCAGTGGATGCATGGGCCATTGACCATGATGCGCACATTGCTCTCCTCGAGAGCGCCATGATCGCGGGCGTCGCGCGATTCGTCTTGTTGTCAGCCATCTGTGTGCAAAAACCCAAGCTACAGTTCCAGCGCGCAAAACTGGCGTTTGAGGAGCGCCTGATCAGCTCCGGGCTCAGCTATTCCATCGTCCGCCCGACTGCGTACTTCAAATCGCTCTCGGGCCAGATCGCACGGGTGCAGGCAGGCAAGCCATTCCTGCTGTTCGGGAGGGGAGAGCTGACAGCGTGCAAACCGATCTCGGACCGGGATCTTGGCAGCTATCTCGCATGCTGCCTGACGGACGCTGGCCTGCAGAACCGTATTCTGCCCATAGGCGGTCCGGGCCCCGCAATCACACCGCTTGCGCAAGGAGAAATGCTGTTCCGCCTTGCCGGACTGGAACCAAAGTTCCGCAAGGTCCCCGTCGCCATGATGGATGCCATCATCGGCGGGCTTACACTCGGCGGCAGACTCTCATCAACACTCGCTGCCAAGGCCGAGCTGGCCCGGATCGGGCGCTATTACGCCACCGAGTCCATGTTGGTATGGGACGCCGACAGAGGCCGATATGACGCCGACGCCACGCCGGAATTCGGCGAAGATCGGCTTGAGGCCCACTACGAGCGTGTCCTCTCGGGCCACGAGAAAGTCGCCCTAGGCGATCACGCGGTCTTCTGAGGTGCCTCGGCCAGCAGTGCCTCCAGATCCAAAGGCGCGTTCGACATGGCAAGCTTGCCCTCGGCATTGACCGGCCACTGATCCTGCGGCCGATCCCAATACAGCTCGACCCCGTTGCCATCGGGATCGTCCAGATAAATTGCCTCGGAGACACTGTGGTCCGCCTTGCCGGTAATCCGGCACCCGGCTTCCAGAACCCGGCGCAGGGCATCTGCCAGATCGGCCCGTGTCGGGTAGAGAATGGCGGTGTGATAGAGCCCGGTATGCCCAGGCGGTGGAGGCGTCCCCCCCTTGCTTTGCCACGTGTTCAGCGCGAGGTGGTGGTGATACCCTCCCATCGACAGAAAAGCAGCTTCATCGGCATATCGCTGCATGACGTCCATCCCCAGAACTCCAGAGTAAAACGCGATGGATCGGTCAAGATCTGCAACACGCAGATGCACGTGACCAATTCGAACCTGTGGGTCGGCAGGTGACTTTGCGGGTTCAAGTGGAATCATTTCGGGCATCCTTTTTGCAAGAGCGATCTGATCCAACATACGAGCGGAAGGTCAGCCATACGACCCGGAACCTGAGGAAAACACCGTTCCGCAAAGGAGAACGACATGCGGGCAATCGAAAACGCCTTCGGCATGACCAGCGAGGTGTGGGTTCGTCACACGAACCAACGGCCCTGCTGGACCCGCTTGCCGGTATTGCCACTTCTCTGCCTGGCAATCTGGGCCCGGGTCTGGATGGGCCGGTGGTGCGCGGTGCTGATCAGGGGATTGTGGACGTGGACATTGCATGGCTGACGCTGGGGCTGGTTCTGACAATCGGCTCGAGGATGTGGTTTCTGAACCGAATGTTCTGGCTCCATGATGACATGGCTCGGACACATCAGGAATATGCGGCGTGGTTGCGTTGAGCGGATGGCACTCACGGCCCGAAGCGCTATATTAGGGGCATGACAAAACTTCTCCTCCCCCTGCTGCTGATCGGTGGGCTCGTCTTCTGGATGCGTATTCAAAGTCAGGCATCGGGCGCTGCATTGCGCAACGGTTCGCGTCCACTGGCGAATGATCAGTTGGAGGCGCTGGTCGGGCGTCTCGCAAAGGCCGCCGGTGTCGAGCATGTCGATATTCGCGTGCTGCCAGACCGAAATGTGAACGGTCTCGCGACCGGCACAGGTGAGATCTACATCACGCAAGGTCTGCTGGATGTGTTCCGCTCGAGCGACGTGACTGCACAGGAAATCGCCTCGGTTGCGGCGCACGAGATGGGGCATCTGGCGCTCGGTCATATGAAACGGCGCATGGTCGAGGTGGCAGGGCGTCAGGCGGCACAGATGGTGCTGGGCGGCGTTGTTGCCCGGATCATTCCGTTCTTCGGCGCTCATGTCGTGCATTGGGTCCTGAACCTCCTGACTGCGGGCCTCTCACGCCGGGACGAGTTTGAGGCAGACGCCTATGCAACCGCGCTGATGGTGCGCTCGGGCATCGGCGCGGAACACCAGGCGAGCATGCTTGAAAAACTGCCAGCCCTGGTGCCGGGCGCGGCGCAGGGACAATCCTGGCTGGCCAGTCACCCACCTGTCGAGGAGCGCGCGCGGGCGATCCGCGAGAACGCGGACCGCTGGGCAGGCAGTGTACCCAGCATCGAGCAAGGAGATACGACATGACCACTCTGCCTCAAGCGCTTGTTGATGCCAGTTGGGCAATGTCGGCAGATGGCAAAACCATCGAGAAAACATACAAGTTCAAAAACTTCCGCGATGCCATGAGCTGGATGTTGCGCGCCGCATTCGAGGCCGAAGCGATGGACCATCACCCAGAGTGGTTCAACGTCTACAACCGTGTCGACGTGCGGCTGACGACCCATGATACTGGCGGGCTGAGCGACAAGGACATCGCGCTTGCGAAACTGATGGACGCGATCCAGCGCTAAGAAGCCACGCGCCTAGATCCTTAGCTGCGACTCGCGGTGCGAGATCACGATCCGGGCGATGACATCGATCATCATGATCAACAGAATCATCCGCGCAGTTCCGCCCACGTATCCACCGACAAAGTTCACCTCGGCCCAAGCTGCGCTGTAGACGACAAGTGGCGCGAACAGGAAGATACCGATGTGCCAGGGGCCATGTTCCGTGAACAGGAACCATTTGCGAGTGAACCAACCCAGTTGCGCCCCCACGACACCCGAGACGATCACGACACCCAGCCAGCCGTGGTTCCAATACCCCTCGGCGATGAAGCCGATAGCAAGACTGCTATCGGATACGGAGCCGCGGAAGATCAGGTCGAACTCGCTTCCTGGATTGAGTATGGGCTTTTCCGGCCAGAACACGCGCGGAATCAGAATGGTCTTGGCCTGCTCCATCGAATCGCCCGGAAAACCGGTATCGTAGAGCGCCATGAAATACGCCTGATAGGGCGCGGTCGCAAAGCGCAGTTCGACATTTGCCTGAATATCGTTCTTTCGGAATTCGATGAACATATCCACCGAATCGATCAGCATCCCGACCCGCTCCAGCACCGAGTTCAGAACCGGGTCATAGTTCGTATGCAAACGCCCGATCGCCACCAGTTCGGCAAAGGCGGCAAAGTAAAGCACCATGACAGCGGTGGTCACGATCAATGCAGTGCGCACCAGCGTGCCATTGAGCCACCAACCGAGCACAAGCACCAGCACCGGAAGCAGCGTCAGCAACTTGACGAAGCTCAGCATACCAAACAGCACATGCGCCAGAAGCAGCAGGATCACCATGGCCTTGGTCGTCCCCGTCTGACGATCCCACAGCGCCGCGCCGAGCAGAATTGTGAACAACGGCAACCCGCGCAGGAACCGCACCAGTGTGCCGAGAATGAAGTCCTGTGGCACCGGAAATGTGAACCAAATCAGAAACGTAACAGCGAAGGATGCAATCAGCAGACCCGGCAGCCATTCTTCCAGTGACTTGATCATCCCCTGTACGCCCGGCTGGTTACGTGGCGCGGGCCTGAGCCCTGCGCAAAGTGGCCCCGCGGCAGCAACAATCAGTAACATGGAGAGCGCATTGGCCAGATTGACCTTGGCCAGCATTGTCTTCTGGACATCATCCGTGAAAGACAACAACGCCATCGCGGCCGGGTTCATTGCGGCCAGAACCGTGCCTGCGCCATAGAAAATCGCCGACCCGATCAGAAAATATGGCAGCGCGCCCAGAAGCCCCCCCGCCAGGATCATCCGAATTCCGCAATACATGCCGACCAGACATACACCCGCGGCCACGCAACCATTGGCCCAGTGCGATTCTATCCCAAAACCCCAGATCAGCAGCGCCGCACCGGTCAGCAAGGCGGTCAGAGCGATCGTAACCCAGTAGGCACGCTGCCAAGGGTTGTCGCTCGAAATCTCGGCGAATGTACGCGCAATCAACATGGTCTGCTCGATCCAGCCCTTTCTGGGGTCACGGTCGGTATCATCGCAGATCTCGCAGCAAAAGACGAACGGGCCGTCAACGGCGCCGCAATCCCAAGTAGGCACCCGCCAAGGCCGGGCGTGGCAGCGTTGCATGGGCAGCCATCAAGGCCTCGACGCGGGCAAGGCAATCGGGTGGATAGGGAGCCGAACGCCGGGCGTCCAGATCGACATTGATGGACAAAGCCTCCCACGTGGCAGCTTCCGTCCCTTTGTCCAGATGCTGCATTGTCAGGAACAGGTGGATGCGTTTGTGGTCCGCATCGAGAAGCTGAACATCGCAGGCGAATTCCTGCCCTTCCAGCAACTCGTCACGGTAATGGATCTGCGCCTGCAATGCCATCGGACCCATCCGGTGCATCTTGACCAGATCCTCCCCCAGACCCAGCATGTCGAACACTTCGTCAAGCGCACGGTCGATGGCCATTACGTAATAGGCAACATTCATGTGGCCATTATAGTCGATCCATTCGTGCGGAACTTTTTGCGTCGACGTACGGATCGGCGCGGCTTCAAAGCTGTCACGGGTTTTCGTCATGCGGAACTCCTGATTGCGCGCCACACTAGTTTGGCTATGGTCCGGCGCAAGAGGCGAACGCGCCCAGGAGGAATCATGAGTATCCAGACTGCCATAGAAGCTCTGCAGCAAGAATTTGGCGACCGCATATCGACCGGAGATGCCGTGCGCGACCAGTATGGGCGTAACGAAGCGTGGTATCCTGTTACGCCGCCCGATGCGGTCATCTGGCCCGAGTCGACCGAGGAAGTCTCGACGATCGCCCGTACTTGCAACGACCACGGGTGCCCGATCATTGCCTGGGGCGCAGGCACTTCGCTGGAGGGGCATATCGTGCCGGTGCAGGGCGGCATAACACTCAGCTTTGACCGCATGAAGAAAGTGCTGGAGGTTCACCAGGAGGATATGGACGCCGTTGTCCAGCCCGGTGTCACACGGCATCAGTTGAACGATGACCTCAGGGCCACGGGGCTGTTCTTCTCGGTCGATCCGGGCGCAGACGCATCCATTGGCGGGATGGCTGCAACACGCGCATCAGGTACGTCCGCAGTCCGATATGGCACCATGCGCGAGGCTGTGCTCGCGTTGGAGGTCGTGATGTCCGATGGCCGGATCGTACGAACCGGCTCGCGCGCGCGCAAATCCTCGAACGGTTATGACCTGACGAAACTGTTCGTGGGGTCGGAAGGCACGCTTGGAATCATCACGGAACTGACCGTGCGTCTGCATGCCCAGCCAGAAGCCATGTCCGCCGCGATCTGTGCGTTTGACGATCTTCCCGGGGCTGTGAACACGGTGATACAGGTGATCCAGATGGCCATTCCGGTGGCACGGATCGAACTGGTGGACCCGACCTCGATCAAGGCCATCAATGCCTATTCCGGCTATGACATGAAGGAAGGCCCACACCTCTTCCTCGAATTCCACGGTAGCGAGGCAAGCGTTACAGAACAGGCCGAGATCGTGGGAGAGCTTTGCGCCGAAAACGGAGGCTCGAATTTCGAATGGGCCACCAAGACCGAGGACCGCAACCGGCTCTGGGCCGCGCGGCACAATTTCTACTATGCGATCAAGGCCATGTGCCCCGGACGGACCGGCTACAACACCGACAGCTGCGTGCCGATCTCACGACTTGCCGATTGCGTGCTCGACAGCTTCGAGGACGCACAGAAATCAGGGCTACTGACGACAATGATCGGCCATGCAGGCGATGGGAACTTCCACTTCGGGTATATGATTGACCCGGACAACATGGCCGAACTGGACACCGCGAAAGCACTGGGTGAGCGCCTGTCCGAGCGGACTCTTGCCATGGGAGGGACCGTCTCGGGCGAGCACGGCATCGGGATCGGCAAGAAGAAGTTCATGGTTCAGGAACATGGCGAGACCGCATGGGACCTGATGGGCCAGATAAAGCAAACCTTCGATCCGAACGGCATTCTGAATCCCGGCAAGCTGGTGCCGGGGAACTGAATGGC
>JBGCFK010000228.1:0-4286 GCA_045106875.1 Paracoccaceae bacterium
AGAAACAGCGCACCATAGCTGGTCATGTTCTGAAGGAACCAGTCGTCCCGGTCGGTCATGACCTGCACGTGCTCGGAGGCAACGTCATCTGCAACGGCCAGCATCTCATCATAGCCATCGCACAGGATCACCTCGCCGTAGTCCCGCCAGGACGCAGAGGCCGTCTCGGCGGTCGGTAGAATGGTCAGCAGGCGGTCGATCTCGACCATGGTCTCATCGGCCAGTTTACGCGAGTTCGTGACCAGAACCGCAGGCGAGTTGTAGCCGTGCTCGGCCTGCCCCAGCAGATCGGTAGCACACATCTCGGCATCGACGGTCTCGTCTGCAATGACCATTGTCTCGGTCGGCCCGGCAAAAAGGTCGATACCGACGCGGCCAAAAAGTTGACGCTTCGCCTCTGCAACAAAGGCGTTGCCCGGGCCGACCAGCATGTGCACGGCCTCGATGCTCTCGGTGCCCAGCGCCATGGCGCCCACGGCCTGAATACCGCCAAGACAGTAAATCTCGTGCGCCCCGCCCATGTGCATGGCTGCGACAATGGCAGGGTGAGGGCGACCATCGACGGGCGGGGCGGAGGCGATGATTCGCGGCACGCCCGCAACCGAAGCCGTCAGAACCGACATATGCGCCGAGGCAACCATCGGGAACTTGCCGCCGGGCACGTAACAACCCACGGACTGTACCGGGATGTTCTTGTGGCCAAGGATGACACCGGGCCGGGTCTCGACCTCTACATCCGTCATCGAGGCCCGCTGCGCCTCGGCAAAGCTGCGGATCTGATCCTGCGCAAAACGGATATCTTCAAGATCACGCGGCGCAACCTCGGCCATTGCGGCTTCGATCTCCTCGTCGGTTAATCGAAATTTTTCAGGGCTGTAGTTGTCAAATTTGACAGAGAGTTCATGTACGGCAGCGTCCCCGCGGGCCGCGATGTCAGCAAGCGTTGCCTCAACAACTGCCCGGACCCTTGCGTCGTCTTCTGCCCGTTCCGCGTCTGCCTTGCCTCTCTTGAGATATTCCATCCCGCACCCTCCAAAAATACATGCGTTTGCTTGGCTCGCACTCTCGCCCTCGTCAAGCCCGGCTCGTACACCGCAGCGCATCTACGTCGTAACTGTCTGATTAAGATACAGAATATCTAATTGAGAAATTGCATCAAATTTGTGTATTCTAGAGAGCGGAGTAGCACACGGGGTATCTATGCGCGACGATGATGGCGAGGACGGGCCTAAGGACCTTTCCGACAGTGAAATCGAGATCGTGGAAGGCGGAGGTATCGCTTTCGGGGACTACTCCGTCCTGAGCCCGGGTGTGCAGATCATTCTCGCCGGTCGTACCATTTCGCATCCCGGCGAATAGTTGCCTGAGACGACCGTCGAGACCCTACTTGGACCGGTTCGGATACAGGCGGACGATATCCACATTACTGCGATCAACTGGGGCATCGGCAGTTACGACGATACGCCGGTGCTGCGCGAGGCTGCCAAGCAATTGGCCGCGTACTTTGCAAAAGACATCACAGAATTCGATCTGCCGCTGAAACCCAAAGGTGACAGTTTTCAGCAGAGCGTGTGCAAAGCGATGTGCGCAATCCCCTACGGTGAGACGCGCACCTATGGCGAACTGGCGAAAGATCTCGGTTCGATGCCACAGCCCGTGGGCAACGCCTGTGGCCTCAACAGCATCCCGATCATCATACCCTGCCACCGGGTTGTCGGACGCGACGGGCTTGGCGGTTTCTCGGCGCCCGGCGGTGTGGAGACCAAAGTCGCGCTATTACGCCATGAAGAGGCATATGCGCTTCTGCTCTAGGCATCTGTCAGGCAGCGAGCCGACCGGCCAACCCGTCTTCGATCAGCGCGACCGTCTCCTCCACGCCGTAAAGGGCAATGAACCCGCCAAAGCGAGGCCCCTGCGAGGCGCCCAGCAGCACCTCATCGATCGCCTTGAACCAATCGCGCAGGGGATCGAACCCGTGTTCGTTGCCAACCGCAAACACGACGTTCTGAAGCGCCTCTGCATCCGCGCCGCCAGTCCAGGCCGACAAGTGCCCCTGCAGATCCTGAAGCGCCGCGCGTTCCTTGTCAGTAGGCGCGCGAAACTCCTTGTTGGGCTTCACGAAGTCCTGAAAATAACGAACTGCGAAACCCGCGGCTGCATCCAGCCCGGGGTGGGTATCAGGTGCGGTATCAGGCGCATACTTGTGGATAAACCCCCACAGCGTCTCCTTGTCCTCGGCCGAAGCGGCAGAGGCGAGGTTCAGCAGCATCGAGAACGGCACCGACATGTCCGAAGCCGGCACATTGTGCCCATGAATATGGAAAGCCGGATTGGTCAGCCGCTTGTCGGCATCCTGATCTGAATAGGCGCGAAGATGCTGATGATATTCATCCACAGCGCGCGGGATCACATCCCAATGCAGACGCTTGGCCGAGCGGGGCTTCTGGAACATGTAGAGACTGAGGCTTTCGGTGGAGGCATAGGTCAGCCATTCGTCAATGGTAAGCCCGTTGCCCTTGGACTTCGAGATCTTCTGCCCCTCGCCGTCGAGAAACAGCTCGTAGACATAGTGCTCTGGCGCCTTGACGCCGAGGATCTGGCAGATCCGGTCATACACTGGCGCGTTCGACGAATGATCCTTGCCAAACATCTCGAAATCCACGCCCAAGGCCGCCCAGCGTGCGCCAAAATCGGGCTTCCATTGCAGCTTCACCTGACCGCCAGTGACGGGCAACGTCGTCTCCGTGCCATCCTCGTCGTCAAACGTGATCTCGCCCTTGGCGGCATCCACATTCTTCATCGGAACATAAAGCACGCGTCCAGAGGTCGGGCTGATCGGCAGGAACGGCGAGTACGTGGCTTGCCGTTCTTCGCCCAGCGTCTTCAGCATGACTGCCATGATCGCGTCGTACTTCTCGGCGGCGCGCAACAGAACCTCATCAAACTGGCCGGATCGGTAGAAATCGGTCGCGCTGATGAATTCGTATTCGAAACCAAATCTGTCGAGAAATGCCGTCAGGCGGGCGTTGTTGTGCGCAGCGAAGCTGCCATGGGTACCGAACGGGTCTGGCACTGAAGTGAGCGGTTTCTGAAGATGCTCGGCCAGAGCTTCGGGGTTAGGCACGTTCTCGGGAACATTGCGCATGCCATCCATATCGTAAGAGAAACAAATCAGCCGTGTGGAAATGTCCGACAGAACCTCGAATGCCCGGCGCACCATGGTCGTGCGCGCAACCTCACCAAAAGTACCGATATGCGGCAAACCCGAGGGACCATAGCCAGTTTCGAACAGCACATGACCTTTGTCCGGGACCTTGCTTCCCACACGTTTCAACAGCTTGCGGGCTTCCTCGAAGGGCCAGGCCTTGGAATTCTGTGCAGCGTCTCGCAGGTCGGTTGTCATCGTGCTTATCCTCAATCGGGGCGCCTCGCGTCTATGATGCGGCAGGCCCGTGCGTCAACGCCTGAACGCTCGCGAAGCGCCATGACTGCGCACATCCACATTATTGTGAGAACAAGGTTGGCTCTTAAAACCCCTATCAGCCTTGTACACGATCTGGCATCCACATAATTAGTGAGGAAACCAGGACAGGAGAGTGTGGTGAGAACTGAAGCACTGAGCCCCGAATACGCGCTCGTAGCAGTCATGATTGCCACATCCGCTGCGGATGAGGAAATGACCTCGCTGGAATTCAAGGAGATCAGCTCTCTGGTCGAACTGCTTCCTGTCTTCCGTCACTACGATGCTGACAGGATCTCGCAGGTCGGTGGCCTTGTATCAGACCTTTTCACCGAGGAAGATGGTCTGGATGCGTTGCTGGGACTTGTGAAGGGCGCACTGCCTGAACACCTGCGCGAAACCGCTTATTCGCTGGCCTGCGATGTTGCTGCGGCAGATGGCCGGCTGAACCCGACCGAGTTGCGCATGCTTCAGGAACTACGCCATGAACTAGAAGTTGACCGGCTGGTCGCAGCTTCTATCGAACGTGGATCGCGGGCGCGGCATCAGCCACTGGATCAACCCCGCTGACCCACGCATGCAGCGGGTTCAACCACTGCGCGAAACCCAATTTATGGTAGATTCGCAAGGATCGCGATCCTTGTCGGCGAAGCTGTGGTCGGCACCACAAATCCTCCACAAATCAACAGCTTGGCCAAAACCTACCCGGCAGAAATCAGAGATTAACACCGGATTAAAATATCAATATATTGTGTTTACGATTTGTTAACCGGCTACATACATGGTTTGTCGCAAGCCAGAGCACTTAACATGGCGATGCGAGAAC
>JBGCFK010000229.1:0-12009 GCA_045106875.1 Paracoccaceae bacterium
ATGCTGTCCACCAAGATGCTCCCGGCAGTCGGTGTGTTGATGCCGATCTATCTGATTTGCCAGAGGCTGGATCTGCTGGATACGAAACTGGCCTTGATCATCATCTACGCGCTGATCAATCTGCCGATCATGATGCTGATCCTGTTCAATTATTTCCGCGAAATCCCGAAAGAAATCCTTGAAGCGAGTCGGATGGACGGAGCCTCGATCTGGGGCGAGATTACTCAGATCGTCATTCCTCTGGCCTGGGGCGGCATCGCATCGACAGCGTTGTTGTCCGTCGTGCTCTTGTGGAACGAGGCATTCTGGTCGATCCAGCTGACCTCGGCGGATGCGGGCACTCTGGTTGCCCTTGTCGCGTCTTTCTCCAGCCCGGAAGGGCTTTTCTGGGCGAAACTGTCTGCTGTCTCGACATTGGCCTGCGCGCCGATCCTTGTTTTCGGCTGGTTCACGCAGAGACAACTTGTGCAGGGCCTGACCTTCGGAGCAGTGAAATGATGCCTGCGGACGCGACAAAAGGCATATTGGCCCGGCCATTGCCCAACTATCCCCGAATCTTCTGAGGTAGGGTTATGTCCATCGTTCAGGCCGAATTCGAGTATGTGGATCGGGGGACCGAGACGATCCGTTATCTCGAACATGGCTGGCCGTCTGAACTTTGTCGGTGGCACAGCCATCGCGAATACGAGCTGCACCTTATAACGGATACCCACGGCAAGGTCTTTGTCGGGGACTATATTGGCGAATTCATGCCGGGCTCGTTGTTCCTCACCGGGCCGGATCTGCCGCACAATTGGGTGACCGATGAGTTGCCAGGTGCCAGATCTCTGGCGATCCGCGACATGTTGGTTCAGTTCAGCAAGGACAGCATCGACACATTGGCGCAGGCGTTCCCGGAATTTCGAGAAATGGAACCGCTATTCGAACTTGCCAAATCGGGTATCGAGTTCACCGGCTTTAACCCAACTTTCGCACGTGGCCATCTCGAGGCGATCCGCGACACCAAGGGCGCCGAACGCATTGTCGCCTTTTTGCGCTTTCTGGTGCGGATCAACGAACATGCCGAGAAGCGAGCCCTGTCCGTTGCCGGTGTCGTCACTCCGATGGGTACGAACCGGCAGGCCAGGGTTGCAGTGGTCGTCGATCACATTATCCAGAACTTTGCCGAGGAGCTTCCCTTGGCCAGTGCGGCTCAGATGGCAGGCATGAGCCCGACAGCCTTTTCCCGCAACTTCCAGAAAGCGACGGGGAAGCGTTTCGTCGAGTTCATCACTCAGGTTCGGATCGGTCAGGCCTGCTCGATGCTGCTGGCAACGGATGCTCAGGTCTCTACCATTTGCCACGACGTGGGTTTTCAGAACATCGCCAACTTTAACCGGCATTTTCTGAAGATGAAGAACATGACACCGAGCGAATACCGGGACGTGACCCGCACTGGCCTGACGCACGGGGCAGGGGCATGAACGTTGCAGGCAGCCTACACGTCCATCAAACGACATATGACCGGGCCGCAGTTCGCACTGGCATCGTACATATAGGATACGGTGCCTTCCACCGTACGCATCAGGCGGTCTATTTTGATGATTACATGGAGGCGACTGGCGATCTGGGATGGGGCGTCGCCGCGATCAACCTACGGTCGGCTGACAGCGCTGGTTTTATGCGCTCCAGTGCCGTTTCGGATGGCTATCTTCTCAAATCTATCGCGCCTGACGGACAGAGCACACTGCGCCTCGTTCGGTCTCACTCCATCTTTGCCGACTGGGCTGTGGATCCCGAGAAGGCAGAAGAGATTGTTGCTCAACCTGATGTCCAGGCGATCAGCATGACGGTGACCGAAAGCGGATACAGCCTCACCGGCGACTGGGCTCTCAATACCGAGGATCCGGTGATTGCTGCCGAGATTGCTGGTGGTCCCGCCGTTTCGGTTTTCGGCTACCTTGCGGGCGCGTTGGCCCTGCGGGCCAAGTGGCTGAACCTGCCGATCACCATCCTTTGCTGTGACAATATCCGCGACAATGGCCTTGTGCTGCGGCGTGCCTTTATGACCTATCTCGAACGCACCGGCCGGAAAGCGCTCGCAGAGTGGGTGAACTCGAACGTTAGTTTTCCGTGCTCCATGGTCGATCGGATCACACCACGTGCGACGCTGGAACTATCTGATCAACTGGCTCCGCTGTTCCCCGGAAGAGCTGTAGATCCGATCTATGCCGAGGCGTTTTCTCAATGGGTCATCGAGGACCGTTTTGCGGGCCCTATGCCCGATCTGACCCGCGTTGGAGCCAACGTGGTGGTGAACGTCCGTCCCTTTGAAGAAGCCAAGATCCGCATCCTGAACGGCGGTCATACCGGGCTTGCCTATCTGGGTGCGCTTGCCGGGCACACTACCTTTGACCGCGCGATGGCGGACCCAGCGCTGCGCCGGCATTTTGATGCCTGGGAACAAGACGAAGTTCTGCCGGGCCTGACACTTGATCTGCCCTTCGACAAGGCGGCGTATCTGACGCAGATCGCTGATCGGTTCACGAACGCCGCCATTGCGGACCAACTCGAGCGGATCTGCATGGACGGCTATTCGAAGATGCCGCTTTACGTGCGGCCCACTGTCGAGAGTTGTCTGACACAGGGAATCGATCCAGTGCATGGTTATCGCTCGATTGCCAGCTGGTACATCTTTGCCAGACGCGCGGCTGCGGGCACCGCTCCGATCCCATATCACGAGCCTTGTTGGGCGGATCTTGTTCCGCTTCTGGCGTCGGGGCAGGGGATGGCGTTCGCGAGTGCTGGGCAGCTCTGGGATGATCTTCCCAACAGATTCCCAGGTTTCGTACCGGGGTTGATGACCGCGATGCAGGAGATGGAACAACAATGGCAAGCTTAGGCATCACCGGCGTCACCAAGTCCTACGGTGACCAGCAGGTCATACACGGCGTCGATCTTGACATCACCGATGGTGAGTTCGTCGTCTTTGTCGGTCCATCGGGGTGTGGCAAATCCACTTTACTTCGTATGATTGCCGGGCTCGAGGAGATCAGCGGCGGTGAGATCGAGATTGCCGGTCGCGTCGTTAACGAGGTTGCCCCGGCCAAACGGGGCGTCGCGATGGTCTTCCAGACCTATGCGCTCTACCCGCATATGACCGTGTACAACAACATGGCCTTTGGTTTGAGGCAGGCGCGTACGCCGCCGGACGAGATAGATCGGCGTGTACGGGGCGCCGCTGACGTGCTGAACATCACCGACTATCTCGACAGGTTGCCGCGTGCACTGTCTGGTGGCCAGCGCCAGCGGGTCGCCATTGGCCGGGCTATCGTTCGTGAACCTGCGGTCTTTCTGTTTGACGAGCCGCTCTCCAACCTTGATGCGGCCTTGCGCGTGCGGACGCGTCTCGAGATTGCGCGGCTCCATGAGAGGCTTGGCGCGACCATGATCTATGTCACGCATGATCAGGTCGAAGCGATGACCCTTGCCGACAAGATCGTGGTGCTTCGGGATGGTCGGATCGAACAGGTCGGCACGCCGATCGCGCTTTACGAAACGCCTGCAAACACCTTCGTTGCTGGCTTCATCGGCAGCCCGCAGATGAATTTCTTTTCCATGACGGATCTGGTGATCATGGCGCCTGAAGAGGTGACCCAGCTGGGCATCCGGCCCGAGCACCTGTTCGTTGTTCCGGCAGGAGAAGGCGTCGTCGAGGCACGGCTGGAGTTGGTCGAACATCTTGGCGAGTACGCGCTGGCGCACATGATCTCGACCGGCGGGACTGAGTTCGTTGTGAAACTGGAATCGCCGCCCGATTGCGCCAAGGGCGGAAGGATGTCGTTCTCCGCTGCTCCTGATCGCATTCATCTGTTCGGCAATGATGGCCTCAGGATAGCGGGCAAATCCTGAACGCTGTCTGCCTGAGTTTAATGGGCGCAGCAGAAGCCGCGCCCAAGTCTTTCATCAGAGCACGCCCTGCGACATCTGCTCGGCAATGTAGTCTGCCTGCCGGATCGCCAGCGACACGATGGTCAGTGTGGGGTTCTCGGCAGCTCCTGTCGTGAACTGGGACCCGTCCGATACGAACAGGTTTGCGATGTCGTGGGTCTGTCCCCACTGGTTGACCACACCGTCCTTTGGCTCTGCCGACATCCGGTTCGTCTCCAAATTATGCGTCGAGGTGTAGGGCGGCGTCGGGTAGGTCTGCGTCGCCCCCACCGCATCATAGATCGCCATGCCCTGCTTGTAAGCATGATTGCGCATGGCAATATCGTTCGGGTGGTCATCGAAGTGCACGTTTGGAACTGGCAGACCATGCTGGTCCTTGACCTCGGCATGGAGCGTCACGCGGTTCGTTTCCTGCGGCATGTCTTCGCCGACAATCCACATACCAGCCATGTTCTCGTAGCCGTCCATGGCTGCCGTGAACTCACGGCCCCAGGCACCAGGATTGAGGAACGCCGCCATGAAAGGCAGGCCGATCGAAAGGGTCTCCAATTCATAGCCGCCCACAAATCCGCGTGACGGATCGTGCCGGGATTCGTCCTGAATGATCCCGGCCATTGTCGTCCCGCGCCACATCCGTACCGGCTGATCAAAGACCGCATAGACCGACCCCGTCATGTGCCGCATGTAGTTCTTGCCGACCTGACCCGAAGAGTTCGCCAGCCCCTCCGGGAACAGCGAGGAGGCCGAGTTCAGCAGCAGCCGCGGGCTTTCAAACGAGTTCCCGGCTACGCAGACAACGCGTGCTTTCTGGAAGTGCTGATTACCGTCCTTGTCGGCGTAGAGAACACCGGTGACTTTGCCATCAGCGTCGTGCTGGACTTGCAGGGCCATGCATTGTTCACGCACTTCCAGCTTGCCGGTCTCCTCGCCTTGCGGGATCTCGACATATCCTGCAGACCACTTCGCGCCCCATTTACAACCCTGAAAACAGAACCCGGTCTGCTGACATGCGGGTCGCCCGGCACTATCTTGACTGTTGATGGCCATGCGCCCGGTGTGGACGTTCTTGTAGCCCAGCGCCTTCGCCCCTTTCTCGAAGATCTTGTAGTTGTTGTTGCCGGGCAGGGCGGGCATGCCATGGGTCTGGGTCACGCCCAGCTTCTTCTCGGCTTTGGTATAATAGGGTTCGAGATCCCCCAGCGTGATCGGCCAGTCCAGCAGGTTCGCCCCGGCGACATCGCCGTAATGGGTTTTCACACGGAACTCGTGCTCCTGAAAGCGCAGGCTTGCGCCCGCCCAGTGCTGGGTCGTGCCACCGACGGATTTGACGATCCAGGCCGGAAGGCCCGAGAAGTCCTTGGCGACCCGCCAGTCGCCCGAGGTTGTGCGAGTGTCCAGCCATGCCAGCTGGCCGAACGAATCCCACTCGTCGTTTACGAAGTCCTCGGGATTATGCCGTGCGCCTGCCTCGAGGCTGACGACATCCACGCCCTTTTGCGCAAGTTCGTTGGCAAGCGTGCCCCCGCCCGCGCCGGTTCCGATGATGACGACTACGCTGTCGTCGTTCAGATCATATGGTGCAGCCATAATCTGTCCCCCTTACAGCCAGTCGATGTCGTTGAAACCACGGTCGATGTAACCGCCCTTGGAGTAGCTCTCGCCCTCGTAGCCGAAATGGCCCCAGACCTCCTTCTGGTTATAGAGGCCAACAACCATGCTGCCGCGCACGGCGCCGAAGAAAGGCGTGCTCTCGATAGCCTTCAGCATTGCTGTCCGGTCGGCCTCCCAGCCTGTCAGAACATAGGACGGGTGCCCGGCATCGGCAGCCATCTTGTCGAGCGCGGCGACGCCTTCCTCGATCATGGCCGCGCTATCCGCCGTATCGTGGGCCTTCATCGTGATCGCGTAGTACTTGTCCGCGAGCCGGTCATGCGGATAGACGTCGCGCGCCATCTGGACGAGCGTCGCAAATGTCTCGGGCTTCAGGTGCGCGACCTCGGATGCCCATGCTTCGCCAATGTGCATCAAGTAGCCGGGGCCGACGACGAGCGCCGCCCCAAATGCCGTTCCCGATGACAGGAGTTGCCGCCGCGTCATCTGACGAGGGCTTGATTGCTGTGTCATTCATTCCTCCACTTAGACTTGGGCCGTTGGGGCCTCTCTGTCGTTTTGTTTCCTGGTTTGCCCGTGTTATTGGTATCGGCCGTGGCGCTGAAGCACCTCGATCTCGTAGCCGTCAGGATCCTGGATAAAGAAAAAACGTGCTATGACCTCGCCGCCAGGGGCAAAGTCTACCAGTTTGCGTGGGCCGAGCCCGGCATCCGAAAGGCGCGTGTGTTCGCTCTCCACATCATCGACGCAGAACGCGAGGTGGCCATAGCCATTGCCCAGATCATAGGCCTCGGTCTGACCCTTGTTGATGGTCAGCTCCAGTTCGAAATCGTTCTCGGAATTACGCAGGTAGACGAGGGTAAATCCCTCGAAATCCAGACGATCAGCAACGGTCAGCCCGAAGGCTGTCTCGTAAAACTCAACTGAGCGCGCCTCGTCCAGCACGCGGATCATTGAATGAATGGCCTTAGCCAAATGCCCCTCCCGGATTGGTTTGCTATTTTGACCAATATGGGCGAGTCGGCTGGGCGCCGGGTGTTATTCCTATACTACGGGCTCGGTCTGGGACTTATTCTGCCGCCAAAGGTGCCGCACGCAGCATGCCAACCTCCCGTCGCAGGTATTGCAGGCAAGCACAACGCAGCAGCGACGTGAAATTCCGTGCCTCTCCATGCAGCTCCAGAACCTCGGCATGCAGCTTCGAGATGAAAGCGGGTGTGGAGAATCCCTCGATCTCCGCAATAGTGTCCAGCATATCCCAGAACGACACTTCCAGCCGGATCGACGTGCTCTGACCGTTCAGGCGCAGAGACCGCGTTTCGCTTTCATAGGTGGCGGGATCCTGTCCCGCAAACATCTGGCACATAACCAGTCCTCCCTTGTTTTTATCGATCGAGTATCGACGCGGGGGATCAGGATGACAAGCGACAACGCTTGGGGGGATGCGGCGGGCGCGATCAAGTCCGTTCGGAGAGGTAGCGCTCGGCGATGTCGAGTGTGCCATCAGTGTAGGCTTCGCCGAGTTCCTGCGCCGTCGGGGTCTCGGAATGGGTTGCGATCCAGGCCGTCAACTGCAGGCGGCGGAGCATGATGAACGTGGACATCTCCGCTACCACTTCCGGGTCAAGCGGGGCCACGCTGCGGTATCCTGTGCACCATGCGTCTTGAAGTGCCGCGATCGCCGGGTCCGTCTCGAAAAAGCTGATTGCGGCGGCGAAATCGAACGCGAACCAGCTGAACCCGCAATCGTCGAAGTCGATCAGGCCGATCCGATCCACGTGGATCAGCAAGTTCGCCAGCCGCAGGTCTGCATGGATGAGCCCAAAACGGTTTGGGCTGTCGCCAAAGTTTCGCAGACGTTTCTCGAGCAGATTGCAAACGCGTGCCAGTACTGCCTCGCCCGTGGGCGTGAGCGCCATCGCGTTTCGCCAAGTGCCCCAATGCGGGTTTCTGCCCACGGTCGTATCGAAGTTCCACGTTTTGCGGATGAAGCCGTGGGGTCTCTGCCAGGATTTCGCATGAACATGGAGGCGCGCACTGATTGCACCAAGCTGGTGGAACCCTTTGGCAAGATTGTCCGAGGGCAGGGGTTCCTTTCCCGGCATATATTCGAAGGCAACAACGTCGCGGGTCTCGCCCCAGGCTTTGATGGCTCCGATGCGTTGACCTCCTGTCATGGCAACAGGCGCGGGAACAAGCGCGACGGCTTCTTTTCGCAGATCTTCAATCCACGAAAGTTCGGAGTGGATCTCGGCACGGGTGTGATAGTCAGGCCGATGGACACGTAGGACTATTGGACTGGCTGCCTCTGGGTCACGCGCAAGAAATGTTGCGTTTTCGGAAATGTTCAGGAGCGAGATATCCGTACCGGGCGAGAGGCCCCAGAGGTGGACGTTGTCTCGAAGGCCCCGTTCCAACGCGTGCAGGAACGCTTGCGTGTAGATCTGACCCAAACTGCGCCCTCCGCCCGAATTGGAGGCGGAACCTACTGGCGGTGTTGGAATTGCACAACTCTTGTTGGTTCAGACTATGAGGCGGCTTCCAGGTCGGCCCAGATCTGTTCGACCCAACCTTTTATCACCAACGCCTCTTCCCAACGGTTCGACAACTCTTTGCCATCGGGCCCAGTCATCGCGTATTCGGGCGGGCCAAGCTCGCAGAGGAAAACACACTCGCCTGCCTTGTTGCGTGCACGCCATGAGGCAAGTCCCTCGCGCCACCAGCCCTTGAACAACTCGACCCATTTCTGGTGCTGTGGGAAATCAAGCTGTAGCTGAATTTGCTGTCGCGACGCGACGCGCCCCTGAAAACTATCAGATCGCTGAAGCACACGGCTGATCAGGCCCATGTCACGCTCTGACAATGGAAACCAGAACTCCCGGTCGACAACATAATGGGAGAGATCTGCGCACATCCGCATCTCGGGGATCGCATCCATCAGACAAAGCGTTGCGTAAAGATCATTAGTGATACAGTTGCGGTGGGTCTCGAACTGGATCGGCATGCCTTCCTGCTCGGACATCTCTATCCATTCGCGGATCACCGGGATCATGCCCTCGACAGACAGGGGCATGACCTGTCCGATCACATCGACAAAGGGCGAGCCGATGTCTTTTGCCATTTTCAGAACATCGCGCAGTTCTGGCACCGACTTCGGGAACGCGACGATTAACGGCGTGAGGTTGGCACGGGCCATCAAGGGCTGGACCTCAGCCACGACAGAGATATCCGCCGCGCCGAGATCCAGCGCCATTCCGTGATACCCTGCGGCGGCAACCTTCTCGACGATCTGCTCGTGCGGCAGCCGCTGGGCACTTTGGTCATGCGGCTGCATAGCCCATAGCGAGGTATAGACGTGCAGGTTGCGGCTCATTCTGCAGGAACGCGGATCTGGCGCCCGGCATGGGGCAGCACCCAAACCTCGTTCATCGGATACTGGCCTTCGTCCTTGGCTATCAGTTTGCGGATCAATTCTATCTGAAACTCGACCCAACCCATGCGCCAGACCTCGCCGGCTTGTGCCTCGATCCGAGAGTTCAGATCCCGCAATTTCCAGAACGGCACGGAGGGGAACGTATGATGCGCCGTGTGATATGGCATCTGCCAGCAGAGCCACCGCATAACGGCGTTCGTACGGGTCGAGCGCGTGTTCTCCAGTATGTTGTCCTCATGGCTGAGGCCCAGATGCTCGATGGTGTTCTGGAGCTGATGAACTGGCTTGGTCAAGATCATTGGCAGGATCCAGAAGGTCAGCCACCACCAGTTGCCGAGGGCCAGCGAGACAGCCAGAATTGCAATGTAAATCGCCACGTGGATACGGCTTTCAAGGATCACCTTGGCTTCTTCATCCTTCCGGATATAGGGCTCGATGATGATACCGCGGGCACGGCGAATGATGCCCACGAACCGATTGCGCCAATAGGTCAGGCCGAAGAACCAAAGCAGATATGTGCGGAGCGTATAGGGCTCACGTACCAACTCACCGTCGCGCTCCCAGTCCTGTGTCCAACGGTGATGCGCAAAGTGCATGACTTGGTCAAAATCGCGCGGGAAGAGCATTGTGAAGCCGATGACCCGACCCCAGAATTCGTTCAGGCCACGTGTCGCGAAGACCGTGGAATGCGACAGTTCATGCTGTGCGGCGTAGAGGAAGTTCAGAAGCACGCCCAGTACAAACCCTGTCACGAGCATCCACCACGATCCCATGGCCAAGGCATGAGCACAGACCATGATTGCAATCGCACCCAGATGGCTGCCCATTTGTAGCCAGCCGTAGAGATCTGACTTCTGGTTCAGCGTCCGCAATTCGTCTGGTTTGAGAAGTTCGCGGCGTGAAAAGCTTGCTTCCATCGGAGTCTCCAACAGGTCGTATCAAGTGTCTGTCCAAAGATATTGGTCAAGAAAATTCATGTCTATTGACAAATACGACGGCATCACATGAATAAATTTGATGAATTTACCGCCCCTTTCAGCACTCGAGGTGCTAGAGACGCTCGCCCGTACGGGCTCTATCAGCCAGACCGCGCGCGAGGTCCATCTTTCGCAAAGCGCGATCAGTCATAAAATGAGAACTCTTGAGGCGGGCTTGGGGTTCAAGTTGACCAAGCCGCGCGGACGCGGCGTCGTGTTGACTGCCGAGGCCAGACGTTACGTCGCTGCCATTGGCCCCGGTCTGCAGGCGTTGCGCGATGCCCATAGGGGACTCGGCGAGGCTAAGGGGCGTCTGGCAGTTGCGTGCAGTTCTGGTATTGCGGCAACATGGCTGTCCCCGCGCATTGGACGCTTCCTGAACCTGTATCCAGAGATCTCGCTGAGCCTGATCAGTGTCGCTGCGGCCGAGGATGTCCCGGACTGCGATCTGTTCATGCAGTTCACTTCGACACCTCCGCCCGGCGCGCAGCACCTGTTGGATGTTGTCTTCTTCCCGGTCTGCAGCCCGGATTTCCTCTACGCGTCAGGTGGGCCAAGCTTGTCGGACCTGACGCCTGACATGCTGCTCCATCTTGATAATCGAAAGGATTGGGCAGCGTGGCTTGCGTTGGCCGGCAGCCATGTCGAGCCGGGTACGCAAGGGGTCATGTTCACGGGTCTTCTGGCGATGTACGCAGCCGCAGAGGCGGGATTGGGCATTTGCCTTGGCGATGCGCTGACCTGTGGGCGGTCGATCAGCACGGGACGACTGGTTCGTCCGTTTCCGGAAAGCCTGCCACCACGTGCTGGCTACTGGATCACGCCGCCTCCGGGCGGATTGTCCGTTTCGTCATCAGCATTCGTGGACTGGTTACGCAGTGACCTCGTCGCCTGATTTTTGCTGTGAGTGATGGACCGATAGCAAGCTCTGCATTATCAACATCCCGAAGCCCTGCGGGCGCCACCTAGATCACGCAAATCAAGGACGCATGCCAATGACTTTTACTGCCAACTGGTCATATCCCACTGCCGTGCGCTTTGGTCCCGGCCGGATCGCTGAGATTGTCGACGCGTGCAACGCCGCCGGGATATCCAGGCCGCTTCTGGTCACCGATCGTGGGCTGGCGGGAATGGAGATCACCGCACGCACTCTGGATCTGATCGAGGCCGCAGGCATGGGCCGTGCAATCTTTGCGGATGTTGACCCAAACCCCAGCGACACGAATGTCGAGGCTGGTCTCGCCGTCTACCGCGACGGTGGTTATGATGGTATTATCGCTTTTGGCGGTGGGTCCGGACTGGATCTGGCCAAGACCCTTGCCTTCATGGTCGGCCAGACCCGACCTATCTGGGACTTCGAAGACATTGGTGATTGGTGGACGCGTGCCGACCCCGAAGGCATCCATCCGATTGTTGCGGTGCCGACAACGGCGGGCACAGGGTCCGAGGTCGGGCGCGCATCGGTCATCACGAACTCGGACACACAGGAAAAAAAGATTATTTTCCACCCCAAGATGCTGCCTCAGGTCGTGATCTGTGATCCGGAGCTGACTGTGGGCATGCCGCAATTCATCACGGCAGGCACGGGACTCGATGCCTTCGCGCATTGTGTCGAGGCTTATTCCAGCCCGCACTATCACCCAATGAGCCAGGGCATCGCGCTTGAAGGCATGCGACTGGTGAAGGATTTTCTGCCGCGCGCCTATGCGGACGGGACCGATATCGAGGCGCGGGCCGAGATGATGAGCGCCGCCGCCATGGGCGCGACTGCTTTTCAGAAAGGATTGGGTGCGATCCATGCACTCTCGCATCCGATCGGTGCGCATCACCATACGCATCACGGGACAACAAATGCAGTGTTTATGCCTGCTGTGTTGAAGTTCAATGCAGATGCCATCCGGGCGCGCTTTGATGCTGCGGCAGCATATATGGGAATTGAGGGCGGGTTTGACGGTTTTTGCGCGTTCGTGGACACCTTGAATGACAGCCTTGGCATTCCAAAGACGCTGACGGGTCTTGGCGTCGAGGACCCGGATCTGGATCGCATGGTCAAGGACG
>JBGCFK010000023.1:0-3985 GCA_045106875.1 Paracoccaceae bacterium
AGCGGCACGCATTCCAGCAATCTGACCTCTGTCATCCCGCGACAGATGGCGGTACGATCCCATGGCAACACTCCTTCGGTCTCAGCAACCAACCGGTATCACACCGGTCGAGGGGTATTGCACCTCGCTCTGGAATTCAGGCCCGGTGCAAATGCAATCCTGATCGTCGATCAGGCAGTGGCCTACCTGCGTGTTTCGACCCGGACACAAGGGCGCTCACTGAACTCTACGCCGGGTGACGGGTATGCGCCCCGAACTTTGAGATTGGTTCGAACTGGTCTGACAGCAACGGTGTTTTCATGCCGATCGCCTATCGTCCAAAATGCGCCTGATCAACTTGGCAATGTCCCCTGGTGCAGTGCAGTTCGCTGCGCCTCTTGAAGATATACTCTGTGAGTTCTTTCTTTCGGATTGGTTTGGACAGAAAATCGTCCATTCCAGCTTTCATGCAAGCTTCACGATGCTGTGTCAGCGCATTCGCTGTCAGAGCCACGATCGGACAATGTGGCAGGCCTGCCTCCGCCGCGATACTGCGGATTAACCTTGTAGCCTCCAAGCCATCCATCCTTGGCATTGACATGTCCATAAAGATCAAGTCACAGCCGCGGTCTCGGTAGGCATCGACAATCTCCTCACCATCGGAAAACAGTTCCAGCGTCACAGGCTGGTCGGCCAGCATTTTCCTAAGGACAAGCTGGTTCGTCCTATTGTCCTCCGCAGCCATCACATGAAGTGGCGGGGCTTTTGAAAGCTCGTGCTCTACACTATTGGTTTCTCCATGGAACGTTTCTGTGTCATCCTTGGCCGGTGATATCTTTCGTTGGTCCATCAACACCGCCGCGAGTTCACGGTAACCTGCTGGTCGGGCAACTAGGTCGTAGAGACCAACATTTTTTAGGTCATTTCGTGAGACTGCGTAATCGAATGGAGCGTACAAGATGAGGCGTGGTCTTTCGGATAAGTTGACTTCGCTCAGCTTGTTTGAAAATTCATCAAACGAAAAGCCATCCAGGTGGGGATCGATGAGTACCAGTTTTACTGGTTGAAGTGCTGGATCCAACAGTCTCTGAAATGCTTCGGCCTCTGAAGCAGTCGGTACTGGAATTCCACCCATCGCGATGAGTTGCCGAACAAGGATTTCCCGTGGAACATGTTCGCTCTCGATAAACAGGACGGTGCGCGCGTCCAGATCAGGCGAGAGGTGTGCTTGCGTGGGGTCTTCCGACACCAAAGGTAACGGGATGCGCACCGAAAATTCGGATCCCTCGCCAAGGGTCGAGCTGAGTCCGATCTCTCCTCCCATCAAAGCCAGCAATTTGGTTGTGATAGTTAGACCGAGACCGGTGCCATCGTGCGATCGGCTCATCTCGTTCTCGACTTGCTCAAACGGGTTGAAAACCTTCCCCTGATCCTCCTTGGATATTCCAACGCCAGTGTCTGAAACGATAAGTTCCACCACATCATCGCTACTGGCATCGACTGTAATCAGAACATGCCCGCGAGCGGTGAATTTGATCGCATTTCCGACGATGTTCAGCAGAATCTGGCGCAAGCGCCCAAAGTCTCCAACGCGTTGGGTCTGGATTGCCGGATCGAAATCAACATGGATTTCGAAACCCTTCTCCCGTGCCTTGGGGATAAGCAGGCGGCATACATCGTAAACCAAGTTGTACAGATCGAACTGGGCGGACTGGACGTCCATGCGGCCAGCCTCGACCTTGGAGAAGTCCAGAACATCGTTAATGATTGTTAGAAGACCGTTGGCGCTGTCTGCGATGGTGCGTGCACAGAGCTCCTGCTCGTCATTGAGGTCAGTCTCTTGCAAAAGTTCGCTCATGCCGATTATGCCGTTCATCGGGGTGCGGATTTCGTGGCTCATATTCGCCAGGAAGCTTGATTTTGCGTGGTTGGCAGCCTCCGCTTTTTGACGAGCGGCTTGCAATTTTTCTTCGTAATGGACCTCGTCGGTTATGTCCGACATGGTGCCGATCCAGTTGATTGTGCCACCCTTCTGCCCGTTAGGATTCGACGCGCCCTGCACCCATCTAACACCCAGATCCGGATGGTTGATGCGAAAGCGATTTCGCCAAGGCGCCATGTCGTGGGCAGAGGTCTCTATGGACGCGATCAGTACCGGTAAGTCTTCTGGAAGAACGCGATCCTGAAAAACGATCTCCAGCACTGGTCTTGCAGCGTCGGTGGCGATGCCGAATAGCTGGTCGAACCTGTCGCTTTTGTATGGCATTTCGAAGGCCCCGTCAGCATCACGGACAATTTCGTAAAGTGCCATTGGCGCATTGTTGGCGATTGTCTGCAGTCGAGTGTGCGCGTGCTTCAATTCATGTGCCGTGGTTGCGACGCGCTCCTCCGCTTCGACGCGTGCAATGTTCGATTGCCGTAGGGTTTCCAGAGCATTGAACAGATGCACCAGCGGTTTGCCGCCTGTGTTCGGGTCTATTTTCTTATAGATATCGCCTGCAGCAAGACGAATCAGTGTCTCCGATGCACGCGATATCGGCATCACAAGCCAACGATTGGCCCAGAAAGCAGAAAGTGTGATGAGTGTGCCAACGCCGATCAGGACAAAAATGGTCGTGGACGTGAAAGCTGAAATCCAAGTCTCAGCCTCTTGCCTGATCTGCTGGACGGTGTCGCGCGTCACAATATGCATGCGGTCCAGCCCCCCACGCATGATCGCATTTGCTTGAAGTTGGCTGCTACGTGCACTTAACATGGCAGTCCAATTCTGCCGAAGACTCGCCATATAGCTGTCGACACGATCCGTCACTTCTGGCTCTACATATTCCGACGAAAAAGCACTTAAGTAACCCCGGTATAGGTCGGTGAAGGTCTGTGCCGTTTGTTCTTCCAGACGACCCAGTTTCTCGGGCGTCGCGTTCCGTACAAGTCTGATCGAAACTTTCATATCTCGCAGACTGGTTTCCATCTGGTGCAGTTGGGCACTGCGATGGTTCCGACCTAGTGAGTTGACGCGCTCTTGTTCGACCGCATCGACACTTTCTTCAAGTTGATTGCTGCGGGCCGTGAAGGCACCTTGCAAGGCCCGAAGAAACGCACCTGATGCCTGCAAAGTTCGTCGTGCCAAGAGGGCGCGTGGTTTGCCCGGCTGAGAGCTACTCAATGCTTCAAGGCTTTGTCTCAAGCGCTCTGAGGACGGATGGCAGATGTGCTGAAAACCCGACGAAAACGCCCCGTCGCACACCGGCGGCAGCCCAGTCACGTCGTATCTCGGCAGGTTCGGTTCATCGATGCGGCTGACTTGCATCAAACCCCGTGTCTGAGACTGGATGCGTTGACCAGCGATCTGGGCTTCCAAGATGGTTCTGAGTGCTGTTACCTGATTGCGTTGCTCTGCCTCGAGAATGATTGAGCGACGGGCGGAGGCATCTGCACTGTCACGAATTACGCCGATCTGGTCCGCCACTTCTACGTCTAAGCTGCTGGCTACTCGATTCAACTGCCCTAGGATTTCCTCGGAAATAACTTTCTGATCAATGGCCGTTTCGAACGCTCGAGCCGCCTCGGACGTGTGTTTGGCGAGGTCCGTTACGGATTGTGCATCCTTTGGGCCATCGATCACTGCACCTTGCAGCCCCTGAAAGCTTTTCAGGATCGCATCGGCGCGCGCAACGTCCGGGTTGGCGCTGTAAGCTTCCAAATCTCTTAACAGGGCTGAGTGGGCTTCCCCAACCTCATCCGCCCAGAAAAGGTTCTGTACATAATCGCCCAGCCGATCGATGGCGTAAAATGCGGATGTGCTCAGAAGAGCCACAATCAGTACAGCGGCGCCGAATGTCAGCGTCAGCGTGCGTCCAAGGCCGTCATTTCTGCGGGGTTGCATCCCGAGCCTCTGCGGTTGATCAGCAGGTCAACGGCAGACCATGACCGTATATTCGGCGGTGGAATTCTGGCGAACCAAGCATGTATAGTTGTAAACTGCTTGCGTATCGTAGTGATACCATAA
>JBGCFK010000230.1:0-7483 GCA_045106875.1 Paracoccaceae bacterium
CGTAGCGGCATGTCGGACACATGGGGTACTGCCGGTTGACGGGCCATTTGGCGACTTCTCGGATCCGGAGGGGTTCAAGCAGCAGGCGCTGAACTCGGCGACGCTGGGCATGGTCGGCAAGTGGGCGATCCATCCAAGCCAGATTGCACTATCCAACGAGGTGTTCACCCCGTCCGAGGCTGCGGTGACCAAAGCCAAGCGGATCATGGCAGCCATGGACGAAGCCCAGAAATCAGGCGCAGGGGCCGTGACGCTGGATGGCAAGTTGATCGATCTGGCGTCGATCCGGCAAGCCGAGGTTGTGGTCAAACAGTCCGAACTGATCGCGTCAGCGGGTTAAGCCGCGATATACAGCCTGACGCGCACGTGTTTGCGCGTCACGAAACGATCAAGCAGCCGGTGACGCACATGCTTGTGCGTCACCGGGCCCCACCCTCGGGAACCGGCCGAAGCCGGGTTCGGTTTAACTGAAGATGAACCATGACGATTGCACCTGACCGGCATCAATCCCTGTCAGCACAATGACATCGCCCTGATCATAGGCGATAGCGGCGTCGCCCTTGAAATTCGAAATCGATACTGCGCTGAACGAACTTACAGCTGTTATTTCCAGGATATCCGTGCCGATCTCAAAGTTGTTTATGCGGTCGATCCCGTCATCGAGATTGAAGACAAAGGTGTCAGCACCGCCAAAACCTTCGAGGATGTCGTTGGCCTTGTGCCCTGTGATCCGGTCAGCTCCGGCGCCGCCGCGGATCTGGTTGACGCCGTGCGAGCCTTCCAGCACATCATCGAACTCAGACCCCCAGAGGAATTCGATGTTCAACAGAGTGTCTCCCGCCGCCTCGCCCGCCGTGCCGGTTCCGGTTAGCAAACTGACGGCCACGCCCGAGGTTGCGTCATTGTAACGGGACCAATCGTCCCCACCAGCACCATTGATCTGATCCGCGCCAGTGCCGCCATAGAACGTCTCACCCGCAGAAGAACCGATCAGCACGTCGTTGCCCGCATCGCCCCAGACGACGTCATTGCCACCTGCAGTGGTAATCGTGTCATTCCCACCATCGCCGAGGATCTGGTTGCGCCCTGCGCTACCCACGATCACGTCCCCGAATGTAGACCCACGGATGTTCTCAATTGAGATAAAGATGTCCCCTGCTGCGTCGCCAACCGTGCCGGTGCCTGCGCCAAGGTTCAGTTCTATCCGTCCGGGAGCATCGTTGTATTGGATCCAGTCGTCCTCCGACTCGCCATCCAGAATATCCGCGCCTGCGTTCCCACGGATCACGTCACGTCCTGTGCCACCTATAATATGGTCATTCCCGCCGCCGCCCAACAGAAAGTCATGCCCGCCCATGCCGGTGATGACATCCGCACCACCCAGCCCGAAGATCTGGTTCGCGTTGAACGGATCGCCGGTAAGATCGTCGGCATGATTGGACCCCGAGACATGCTCGACTGAGATCAGCGTGTCGCTGGTGGCTTCTCCACCCGCCCCGGTGCCCGCGTTCAGATTAATGGTGACACCTGATGTCGAGAACAGGTAGCGCGCGGTGTCCGCGCCTGTGCCGCCGTCCCGCTGATCCCCTCCCCCCCCGCCACGCAGAATATCGTTGCCGTCCCCGCCCAGCAGAGTGTCACCGCCACCATTGCCGGTCAGCACATTGCCAGCCGCGTTGCCGACCAAGAGATCGTCGCCGTCGCCCGTAGTGCCGATCTCGATCACGGCGCCGTAAGCGATTGCAAGGTTTTCGGACAAATAGCCAACCGAGGAAAACTCCCCCTCGACCAGACTCAGAACCTGATCTGTGTTCCATCCACTGACATCGATCTTATCGGTGCCACCAGCATCCCAGATGGCGACGACAGGGTTGGGGTTTTTGGTAAAATCAAAGCTGTCAGTGCCAGTATTTGCACCAAAACCATAGGTATCCGCGCCCGTGCGCGTTGACATGTCGGCGCCGTAGATCTGTTGGATCGCAAGAATGTCATGCAGCAGCGGCGTGGCCGCATAGGCCCGACCAAGCGTCCCGTAATGATCGGTCCCAGACCCATTATCCTCGGCATCGAAATAGGACATCACTGTATAACCACGTGTGTCCTGAAAATGGGTCGCATTGGTCGAATACGTGCCTGATCCGTTGTAGGCACCCGGGTGGTTCAGACCCAGCGCATGACCAATCTCGTGCAGGTAGGTGAGCAAACCGTACCCACCGGCGTATAGGTCTGATGTCTGGTTGTGGCTCCACCACTGGCTCGCAAACCAGAGATCGGAATCTGTGATGGAGAAAGTCGCACCATTGCCGGGCGGAGTGCCGGAAAAGCTGCGCTCGGCATAGGTCGAGTTGTTCGTCGCAGACGAATAGTTGAACGTAATTTCGGCACCTGCATCGTTGGTCAGCTCCACCAGATCTATGGCGATCAACTCGTCCCAAAGCTCGAATGCTTCACGTGCCGCCGCCTCCAGCCCTGCGGCCATGGCAACGTAGCCGTTATACTCGCTCTCCCAATTCGGTTGACCAAAGACAAGCGGCCCTGTTCCAATGGAATAGCTCACGCTTTGCCCGGCCCACGCGGCGGAGGTATGCGTCCCCTCACCTGTGGTCAGTGCGTTGAATATTTGCGCACTGGAATAGACAGGCTTGGTCGCACCACCCGAGCCCGGAGGCTCCGGCGTGTCCGGATCGGATGTGGATTCAACCGGCGGCCCTCCGCAAACCGGGCAACAGCAGGCGTCAACATGCATGTCGGACATTGGCAACGCTTCCAGATGCGCCAGGTTCCCTGACGACTCCCCGTGAGCGGCTTTTTGCCTCTCGACTTGGCGAAGCGTTTACCATCACAGGGTAAACCCTTGGTTAGCACGCCAGTTCGCTCCCGATTGCAAACAGGTACGATTGGTCTTAAGTCCGCTCCACACCTAGCGAGACAGGGGCCATGCAGCACTATCTGGACTTCGAAAAGGGCCTTGCCGATGTGCAAGGCAAAGCCGAGGAACTGCGGGCCTTGGCACGTCAGGATCCGAATATGGATGTCTCCGCCGAGGCGGACCAGTTGCAATCCCGTGCATCCGAGCTGTTGCTTGATCTCTACAAGGATCTGAGCCCGTGGCAGAAATGCCAGGTTGCACGGCATCCCGAACGCCCACATGCCATGGATTACATCAGCGCGCTGGTGACTGAATACACGCCCTTGGCAGGTGACCGCAATTTTGCCGACGACCATGCGATCGTTGGTGGTCTTGGCCGGATCAGCAACCGTCCCGTGGTCGTGATGGGCCACGAAAAGGGCCACGACACCAAGACCCGCCTGGAACGCAATTTCGGCATGGCTCGACCTGAAGGATATCGCAAGGCCGTGCGATTGATGGAGTTGGCGGACCGATTTGGACTGCCTGTCGTGACACTGATTGACACACCAGGGGCCTATCCAGGCAAGGGTGCCGAAGAACGAGGGCAAGCCGAGGCCATCGCGCGCTCGACCGACACCTGCCTGCAACTGGGCGTGCCGCTGATTTCGGTGGTGATCGGCGAGGGCGGCTCGGGCGGCGCAGTTGCGCTGGCGACTGCGAACCGTGTCATCATGCTGGAACATTCGGTCTATTCGGTGATCTCGCCCGAGGGCTGTGCTTCGATCCTTTGGAAGGACGCGGAAAAGATGCGCGAGGCCGCGAATGCACTGCGCCTGACCGCTCAGGACCTCCTGCAGCTGGATGTGGCGGACGAGATTGTCCCGGAACCACTCGGCGGCGCGCAGCGCGACCGGGGTGCAGTGATTGGAGCCGTCGGAGTGACTTTGTCGTCAGCCTTGCGTGCATTCGAGGGCATGTCCGCTACGGATATTCGCAATGCTCGGCGCCAGAAATTCATCGAGATGGGATCAAAGGGATTGAATTGACGCAAACTGCCCATCTGTTGGATCGCTTCGCTCAAAACACTCACTCTGATATTTATTGTACGCACTACTGGTGTTTGATGATCCTTTCTTCGAACAGCGTGCTCTATCCGGCGCTTTGCCAGAATGTTTGCACACGGCTGACCAGTCAGTCGATGCGGGCACGCGACCCGCGCAGATGACACAAGAAGCAATCTCCATTGCCGCCGCCCCTCGAATGCCATAAACGGCAGACAGTCTGAAGCTGAGTTCCAAATGAGGTCGCAGAGTAGCTTCCAACGTCCCAAAACGTGTCGCAGGCGGGATGCTTGGCTGGGATAGACGCGATGTTCCCGGGCGATGTCAGCATTTGGAAATTAAGAGTATAGCCGGTTTGAGCAGGTCTTCTCCGCACCCTGTCCGGCAAAAGTAACGAGGTCGGAATGACAATAACTCTGCATCAAGGCGATCTTCCCGACGGGCTGGATCTTGGTCCCGTGGTGGCTATTGATTGCGAGACCATGGGGCTTCACCCGCATCGCGACCGATTGTGCCTGGTGCAGATGTCCTCGGGCGACGGAACCGCGCATCTGGTGCAGGTCGCCAAAGGGCAGAAGAAGGCTCCAAACCTCGCGCGCATGCTGAAGAACCGGAAGGTCGAGAAGCTGTTTCACTTTGGCAGGTTCGATATCGCCGTGATGGCACATGCTTTCGGGGCGGTCACGCGGCCGGTCTATTGCACCAAGATTGCCTCGAAGCTGTGCCGGACGTCGACCGACAGGCATGGGCTGAAGAACCTCTGCCATGAACTGATTGGCGTCGATATCTCGAAACAACAGCAATCCAGCGACTGGGGTGCGGAAGAATTGTCAGAAGCACAGCTGGAATATGCGGCGTCGGACGTTCTTTACCTGCATCGGATACGCGAGGTGTTGGATCAGCGGCTTGAACGCGAGGGGCGTGCGGAATTGGCAAAGGCCTGTTTCCGGTTTTTGCCGGATCGTGCGATGTTGGACTTGGAAGGATGGCCGGAAGTGGACATTTTCGCCCACTGACCCGGTGAGGGAGATGTGATGGACGGTTCCATGGAAGAGCGCGAACAGGCACTGGCTGTCGGTCGCCGGGTGCTGGGCATCGAAGCGGATGCGCTAAACGCGCTTGCGAACGCGCTTGATGACCGCTTTGTCGAAGCTGTTGATCTGATCCTCAAGACGCCGGGGCGTGTGATCGTCTCGGGCATGGGGAAGTCAGGACATATCGGCCACAAGATCGCAGCGACGCTGGCCTCGACAGGTACGCCTGCTTTCTTTGTCCATCCTGCGGAAGCCAGCCATGGCGATCTGGGCATGTTGACCCAGCAAGATGTGGCGCTGGTGCTGTCCAACTCTGGCGAAACCAAGGAGTTGGCGGACATTGTCGCCCATTGCAAACGCTTCCAGATCCCTCTGATCGGTGTGGCGGGCAAGGCGGGCTCTACCTTGCTGCGCAGAGCGGACATTCCACTGTTGCTGCCCGAGGCGCCCGAGGCATGCTCGGTCGGCATGGCCCCCACGACCTCGACGACAATGACATTGGCATTGGGCGATGCGCTGACCGTGGCTCTGATGGAGCGACGCGCGTTCACGCGTGACGATTTCGGTGTGTTCCACCCGGGCGGCAAATTGGGCGCACAACTGGTGGCGGTAGATGGGCTGATGGCCACGGGCAATGCACTACCGTTGGTGACGGAGGACGCACCGATGTCGGATGCGCTGGTCGAAATGAGCAGCAAGGGTTTTGGCGTAGCAGGAACCATTGATGCAGACGGAATGCTGACCGGGATCATCACGGACGGGGATCTTCGGCGCAGTATGGACGGCCTGCTGGACCGCCGCGCGTACGAAGTTGCCACGAAGGATCCGCAGACAATCCGCCCTGATCAACTGGCGCAGGAAGCGCTTGCCATCATGAACGAGCGCAAGATCACCTGCCTGTTCGTCAGCGACAGAATCGGCGCCAAACCACTTGGGATCCTGCATGTTCACGATTGTCTCCGCGCTGGCGTGGACGGGGTATGAGCATGGCGGACCTGTCCGATCACGCGCATGAACTGTCTGCTCACCGCGCCGCCGAGGTCAGGCAGTACTCCCGGACTGTGCGTTGGATGAAGGTGCTGCTGCCCGTGGGCGCGGTGGTTCTGATCATATTGATCTTCCTCTCCGGCAAGACGCGCGATGCAGTGGTGGCAACCGAAAACAGCATGAACGCGGCAGCGCTGGGCGCAGGGCTCAAACTTGAGAACCCCCGTTTTGCAGGCATGACAGACAGCGGGGAGCCGTTTGTGGTGACCGCGGTCTCTGCCTTGCCCGATGGCGCAATGCCTGACCTTGTGGAACTTGACAGGCCCTCGGGCGAGATGAAGATGTCCGATGGGCGCACTTTGAATGCGACCTCTGCCGAGGGGCAGTTCTACCGCATCAGCGAGCGGTTGGTGCTGGAAGGTGCCGTGCGGCTGGTCACCTCGGACGGTTACCTTGTCGAAACCGAACGCGTGGATGTTGATCTGGCAGGGCGCACGGCAATCGCCCCAAACGCCTTCAGCGCGACGGGACCTGCCGGAACACTGAAGGCAGATGGAGCCCGGATGGAGACAAGCGACGCAGAGAAAGCAGTCGTTTTGCGCTTTGAGGGAAACGTCAAGGTGACGTTCGACCCCAAGAAAGCCGAGTGATGACAACCCCTGCTGGCGGCGCGGTCAGGGTTGCTATATACCATTTGAGTAATAGGACCGGAGGCAAAGGGTGGCCCACATGATCCGCGTATTTATTCCGTTGGTGCTTGGCTGCCTGTTGGCGCTGCCCGCCACGGCACAGGAAAATGGCCCGTTTGGTGGCTTCAAGCATGACAGAACCGAACCAATCGACATCACGGCGGATGCATTGGAGGTTCGGCAGGCTGAGAATCTGGCGATCTTCGAGGGCGGAGTCGTCGCGGGTCAGGGCACTCTCAGGCTCACGGCAGAGCGCGTCGAGGTCACTTTCGATCCGGACAACCAGACCGATGACAACTCGGGCGCCATAAAGAAGATGATAGCGCGCGGGAACGTTTTCATCTCGAATGGATCCGAAACCGCCAAGGGCGAGCGCGCCGAATACGATGTGGACGGCGGCAAGATCAACATGACCGGGAAAGTGATCCTGACCCAGGGCTCGAACGTCATCTCGGGTCAAACCCTGACGATCAATCTGAACTCGGGTCAGGGGCGGATCGAAGGCACAGGAAGCGGGCGCGTAAAGTCGATCTTCACCCCCGCGAAGCAAGACTGACACGCATCTCTGGGAACGACGACTTGGCCAAGGACGAACTGCAACCGACGCCCGCCTTGACCGCACTCGATGGCGAGGGTGGGCTGGTCATAACGGGACTGGGCAAAAGCTATCGCCGGCGTCCCGTTGTGCGAGATGTGTCCATGCATCTGACCCGCGGGGAAGTCGTCGGGCTACTTGGGCCAAATGGCGCGGGTAAGACAACTTGCTTTTACATGATCATCGGATTGATCGCCTGCGATTCGGGCACGATCCAGATGGACGGCCTCGAGGTTTCAGCCCTGCCGATGTACCGCCGTGCGCGG
>JBGCFK010000231.1:0-7510 GCA_045106875.1 Paracoccaceae bacterium
CGTCTGAAAAGTTCAGCACCCGATGCACTCCTGTCAGGTGCGGCAATGCTGTCCAGTTTCGGGTGGCGCAAAGGTGAACCGTGGCTGCAGGAAGTTAAAATGCCAAGCCGTTTTGATTGGTCGCAAACCGGAATTCACGTCACCAAACCTGCCAGCGAATGGGCCTCCATGGGTGTCGTTGCGCGCAACGGTTCCCTGTCAAAGAACCTGCAGGCGTCGATCATTCTTCCACAGGGTCACAAGGGACCGGCCTTTATCACCTACCCAAACTTCAACGTGTATTTCGACTGGAACCAAAGCTTTACCTACGTTGTGACAGCCGCCTATTTCGCCACGCTGATCGAAGGTGCACCAAAAATGGACAGGGGTGCGCCGGACCAAGGGTTGACTGGCACGCAAATGAAGTCCTTGCAGCAAAAGCTTAAAGCGCGGGGGCACAACGTGGGCAAAGTCGACGGTATCCTGGGCGCGCGCACGCGCATCGCCATCCAGAAAGAGCAGGAGCGATTGGGTCTTGCCGCAGATGCCTGGCCGACACCGCAGCTACTCAACGGCCTTTGAAACTAAACCTCTCAAGACTGCTTAGCGCGCAAAACCCAGGTTCGAGGTCGAAGCGCGCAGGCTGATTTCAAGTGGTGGACCCCGTACGGAATGATGCAGTTCACGGTCAGTTCTATCCCGGAGGCCTGATCGGAAAACGCAGCCCGTTTTCTGTCAGCAGAACAATCCGGTCGCCATTGCGAACATACCTGTCACAGCGTCTGAATCCGTTCCTGTAGAATATACAACCCGTGCCGTCAGCGGCGATAGTGTATTGGCCAAAGGCGCTCTCGCCTGAAGCATAGGTGTAGGAGTAAGCGCCGCCCACGGAATACATTGATCTGCCTTCATCATAAAACACGAGGGTCTGAACTGCAGTCAGCGTGTCAACTTCTTCACGGGTCAGTGGT
The DNA here is from genome assembly GCA_045106875.1 of Paracoccaceae bacterium. Lineage (GTDB taxonomy): Bacteria > Pseudomonadota > Alphaproteobacteria > Rhodobacterales > Rhodobacteraceae > Thermohalobaculum. The sequence continues at coordinate 951 of JBGCFK010000231.1, forward strand.
TGATCGTTGTCCCGGATGGCCCAATCCGCAGCGACCACTGGTGTCGCGACAACGAACAACATGAGTATCAAAGCGCGTATCATCATGCGGAGTGTAACGTCGCCTCGGCACAAGTCCTGACACGTTTGAGTGATGAGACTCGCGCGCTTATCAGGCAACCAGTTTTTCAGCTTTCTTCAAATCGACGGAGACCAGCTGGCTGACCCCCTGCTCCGCCATCGTGACACCAAAGAGGCGGTCCATCCGCGCCATGGTGACTGCATGGTGCGTGATGATGAGAAAACGCGTGTCCGTCTGCCGGCACATTTCGTCCAGCAAATCGCAAAACCGGGTGACATTGGCATCATCCAGCGGCGCGTCCACCTCATCCAGCACGCAGATCGGCGCAGGGTTCGCCAGAAACACCGCAAAGATCAGCGCCATGGCCGTCAAAGTCTGCTCCCCGCCCGACAACAGGCTGAGAGTTGATAGCTTTTTACCCGGCGGTTGGCACATGATCTCAAGGCCTGCTTCGAGCGGGTCGTCGCTCTCCACCATGACAAGATTGGCTTCGCCCCCACCAAACAGATGCGTGAACAGCATTGAGAAGTTGGAGTTCACTTGCTCAAAGGCTGTCAAAAGCCGCTCACGCCCTTCCCGGTTCAGGCTGGCGATACCGCCGCGCAAGGTCCTGATGGCCTCTTCCAGATCCAGCTTTTCCTGTTTCAGCGTGTCGTGTTCAACCTGCACATCCTTGGCATCTTCTTCCGCGCGCAGGTTCACCGCACCCAAAGCATCGCGTTGGCGCTTGAGCCGGTTCACATCGGCTTCCAGTGTTTCAGCGCGCGGCATGTCATCTGCCGTCGCATCGAGTTCGGCCAGCAACTGATTTGGCGTCAACTGGCTGTCATCCGCAATCCGCTCTGCCGCCAGCGTAACGGTCTCTTTTGCCGCTTCGCTGCGGGCTTCCGCCCCTGCCCGGGCTTCGCGCGCCTCGGAAGCGGACCGCTCCGCGTCACGCTCTTGCAGGGTTGCATCGCGTAAAGCAGCTTCGGCTTTGGACAACACGTCAGCGGCCTGCGCTTTGCGCGCTTCTGCCGCATCGATTGCGGCGCTCATTTCCGCACGTTTGGCGGCGATCTCTTCGGGTGCGTTGCTCGCGGCAGCCAGTTCTTCTTCAGCCGCAGATTTGCGCGCCACCAGTTCAGCGGAGCGTTTCTCTGCCGTCTCCAGACGATGCCGCCACCCGCTGAGTTCCTTGGTCACCTCTTGTGACCGTTTCATCCACGCCTCTCCCTGGCGACGAAGCTCGTCATGCGAAGAGCGGCGCGAAATCATTGTGATGCGCGCCGCTTCAACCGTCATGCGAATTTCTTCGTTTCTTTCCCGCGCCTCTGTCAGATCACCGAGTTCCGCAAGCGCACGCTCGGCTTCTTTGACACGAGTGCGGGCCGACATCGCCTCTTCTTCGTGACGGGCGACTGCCAACCCGAGAGATTCGAGCCGGCCCTGCGCCAGATTGCGATCCGCCTCAGAGCGGCTCAACGCCCGCCCCGCTTCGGCGACCATCTTATCCGCTGCCTTGCGGTCGTCACGTGCCACGGCGTCGGCTTGGGTCAGCTCTGCCAGCTGCCTGGTCAAAGCCTGATGCGCGCCGCGTGCGCCTTCCGCCCTCTGGGTCGCTTCTTCCAGCGCCTGTTTAAGTTCTTCCAATCGGTTGAGCTGCTGCAGACGCAGCGCCGCTGCGGAGGGCGCATCTTCCGCCCAGGCTCTGAAGCCATCCCACCGCCACAGGTCACCTTCAGTTGATACCAGGCGCTGTCCTGGTTTGAGCTGTGATTGCAGGCGTGTGCCGTCATCGGGCTCCACCAGACCGATCTGGCTCATGCGCCGTGCAAGCACATCCGGCACCGATACGTGCAACGAGAGTGGCGTAACCCCGCCCGGCAAGGCCTGCGGGCTGTCGTACCCGGGTAATACCGCCCAGCCTGATGGGCCATCCAACGCTACTTCCGGCGCGCGTAAATCATCCGCCAGCGCCGCCCCGAGAGCTTTCTCAAACCCCTGCCCGACCTGCAACCGGTCCAGAATCTGACCGCCTTCCGCCGTTTCCCGCTCCAACAACTTGGCCAAAGCGCCAGCTTCAGCCCGCAGGGCATTCAACTCACCGTCGGCCTCAGAAAGGTGCGCACGGGCTTCGGCTTCCCGCGCGGCGGTATCCGCACGTTTTTCATCTGCATCAAACAGCGCCTTTTCAGCTGCTGCCGCTGCCGCCACGGCAATGGCTTCAGCTTTGGTTGCCGCCTCGAATTCATCCGCAGCTTTTGTCAGCGCGGCCTTTGAAGTGGTCACAGCATCGCGCGCTTTGACGGCTTCAGCTTCGGCGTTTGTCTGGGTTTTCTGGTTGTCCTCAAGGAGGCGTTGCGCGGAGCCATGACGCGCAGACAGACGCGCCACATCTTCGGTTTGTTCCGCCATATCTTCTTCGCGGGCCTGCAACACGGCCGCTGACTCGCGTGCCGCCTCAGCAGCCTCCGCCAGTGCCTCATCATGACCCTCCGCGGCCTTGGTCAGTTCCTGTGCTTCCCACTCCAACCGCTCGATCGTTTCGCCAGCATCGCGGTTCAGGCTGCCTTCGCGGTCTATGTCCCGGGCCAGTTGCGCTATCCGGTCCGTCAGTGTTTCGATCAACGCAAGAGCACGCGATTCCTGATCGCCGAGCGTATCGCGTTGAACGGTCAGTCGTTGCACCACGGCTGCTGCAATAGCTTCTTCTTCACGCAGAGCAGGCAGTGCTTCTTCGGACGCAGCACGCGCTTTTGAAGCGACCTGACCCGCGGCTTCAGCCTGTGCGGCGGCTGTCACCCGCGCGCGTAGCGCGTCCTCGGCCGCCGCGCGCGCGTCGTCAGCTTCGCGCCAGCGACGAAACAAAAGCATGCCTTCAGAGCGGCGTAGCTCGTTGCCAATTTCGCGGTACCGTGCGGCCTGCCGTGCCTGACGCGCCAGCTGCGCGAGTTGTGCCGCCAATTGCTCAATTACATCATCGACACGAGACAGGTTGGTCTCCGCGCCCTTGAGCTTCAGCTCCGCCTCATGACGCCTTTGATACAAGCCCGAGATCCCGGCAGCTTCTTCCAGAATACGCCGTCTGCTTTTGGGTTTGGCGTTGATCAGTTCGGCAATCTGTCCCTGCCGCACCAACGCCGGAGAATGCGCGCCCGTCGATGCGTCGGCAAACAGCATCTGCACATCGCGTGCCCGGACGTCCTTTGCGCCGACCTTGTAGGCGCTGCCCACATCCCGTGTAATCCGCCGCACGATTTCCAGGTTGTCGCTATCATTAAATCCGGCAGGCGCCAGTCGATCAGAGTTGTCGATTTGCAGCGATACTTCAGCAAAATTCCGGGCGGGACGGGTGGCGGCCCCGGCGAAAATCACATCTTCCATGCCCCCGCCGCGCATCGCCGTCGGACGATTTTCGCCCATGACCCAACGCAAGGCTTCGAGAAGGTTCGATTTCCCGCATCCATTTGGCCCGACAACTCCGGTCAACCCGTCTGCAATGAGCAGGTCCGTTGGATCCACAAAGCTCTTGAAGCCGGTCAGTCTGAGTTTCGAAAACCGCACAAGGCACAGTCCCATGATTCCGATACACTACAGGGTGATGGTCAACCCCGTGCAAAGTCAACCACACGCCACCACAATCTGCGGCTATTGGCGACTTATCCACAATATATTGCGAGGCATGATAAGGCAATCGCTGCGCAGCTGGATCAAACTGGCCGGGAACGCACCCTGCAATTGCAACCTTCAAGACAGGCAAAACCATTGCCGCGCGCCCGGTTTGGTCATATATTTTTACCAATAGGAGAAGAGCATGCCCTTTCGCCCGATTGTATCTGAGAAACTCTCGAAAGCTGTCGTGCGCCAGATCGAAGAGCTTATCCTGCGCGGCGTGCTAAGGCCGGGCGAACGACTTCCGGCCGAGCGTGAACTGGCCGAACGCCTTGGTGTTTCACGCCCAAGCCTGCGCGATGCAATCGGCATCTTGCAGGACAAGGGCCTCGTAAGCGCCAAGGCGGGGGCTGGCATCTACGTGGCAGATGTTCTTGGCTCTGCTTTCTCACCGGCACTTGTCCAACTCTTCGCGCGTCACGAAGAGGCCGTCTTTGACTACCTCTCCTTTCGGCGCGACATGGAAGGACTTGCGGCGGAACGGGCAGCCCGTCTTGCTTCAGACAAGGATCTGCAAGTGGTGCAGGCTGTATTCGACAAAATGGAAAACGCTCACGCCAAGCGAAATCCGGATGACGAAGCCCGGTTGGACGCCGAATTTCATATGTCGATCATCGAGGCGAGCCACAATGTGGTGATGCTGCACATGATGCGCTCGATGTATCAATTGCTGCGTGAAGGGGTGTTTTACAACAGGCAGGTGATGTTCAAGCAACGCATCACACGTGGCAACCTGCTGGACCAGCACAAGGCCATCAACAAAGGCCTCCAGGACCGCGATCCGATGGGCGCTCGCAAGGCCGTGGAGGATCATCTGGACTATATCGAAGCCTGCTTGAGGGAAGATGCAAAGGCGGCGGCGCATGAAGAAGTGGCGCAGCAAAGACTAGACCACGCCCGGAGCAGCCTGTGATTTTGGCGTTCAAACAAGGCAGAGCTGGCAATAAAAAACCGGCGTTGCCGCCGGCTCTTCGATTTCTTCTAATACCAGAAGTCAGTGCAGTTTTGCTTCGACCTGTCCGATGGCTTCGTCGACAAGCGCATTGCGCTGCGCGGCGGTCAATTGCTCCCCGATCACTTTACGGGCAGCCGCTATCGCAATCGTCACGGATTGGTCACGCACTTCCTTGATCGCCGCTGACTGCGCGTTCGCAATCTGATCTTCAGCAGCTTTCATCCGACGGACCAGCGATACTTCCAGATCCGCGCGGGCTTGCTCGGCTGCAATTGTCGCTTCCTCCTTGGCGGCTTCGACAATGCGTTCCGCCTGTTCCTGCACTTCACGCTGCTTGCGCTCGTAGCTTGCCAGCAGGCTCTGGGCTTCTTCGCGTAACGTGCGGGCTTCGTTCAATTCGGACTCGATGCCTTCGGCGCGGCCGTCCAGCATCTTCCCGATCATGCCGGGGACCTTGAAGTAGATCAGAATGCCGATGAAGACGACGAGGCCAAGGAACACTACAAAGTCAGTGTTACTCAGCGAAATACCACCGCCAGCCGCAAAGGCCGGGTTTGCAGCCAAAAACGCAAAACCAAGTGTTGAAAACTGAGTGTACCTGCGCATCCGTCTCATCCCTTCAACCCGGCATCAACTGCAGCGTTGATCGCTTTTTCATCCGATTTACCGCCCATAGCGGCAACGATTTCCTGCGCCGTGTCGCTCGCGACCTGACGAACCGCCTCGGCGGCACCCGCCCGGATTTCGCCAATAGCTTTTTCGGATTCCGCAGCTTTGGCCGCAATCTCTGCGTCGGCCTTGGCAATCGCCGCGTCCAGGTCGCTTTGAATTTCAGCCTTGGCCTCACCAACGATCCGGTGCGCTTCGGCACGCGCATCCGCCAGCGCTTTATCGTAGGCTTCTTCAGCCTCTTTTGCTTTGGCTTTGAAGTCCTCAGCCGTCGCAATATCGTTCGTTATGGTTCCTTGGCGTTCTGCCAGGATTCCCGCAATGCGCGGCAATGCGACTTTGGACAGAACCATGTAAATCACCACAAGCGTGATCACCAACCAGAAGATCTGGTTTCCCCAGGTCGAAAAGTCCAGCTGTGGCATGCCCGGCGCGGAAGCCGCGGCCTCGGCTCCATGTGCTGCGTCAGCACCATTTGTTTCGGTTGCCATGTTACTCTCCTGCAAGAATCGAACTGCGGACCGTTACACCGGGCAGCGCGTCATCCGCGCCGCCCGACCGTAAGGATAGTCGTCTGTTTAAGTCTTAAACAGCGAACATCAGCAGCAGAGCGACGAGGAAGGCAAAGATGCCCAGCGCCTCGGCGAACGCAATGCCGATGAAGAGTGTTGCTGTCTGGCTTGCAGCAGCAGATGGGTTGCGCAGAGCGCCTGCGAGGTAATTACCTGCAACGTTACCAACCCCGATAGCCGCGGCACCAGAACCGATTGCTGCCAGACCTGCGCCGATGTGTGCGAGTTCGCCTTCCATGTGAATTCTCCTTACGATTGGAAGTTGAAGTATTGAACGGGCGTTTCCGTCCGAATTAGTGATGCGGGTGAAGCGCGTCCTTGAGGTAGACGCACGTCAATATTGTAAAGACATATGCCTGGATGAAGGACACAAGGACCTCCAGGCCGTACATGGCCGTGATGCCAAGAATGGCGACCCGGCTGACAAGGGTCAGGGCTGCGAAGCCCGCAAAAACCTTGATCACCGCGTGGCCCGCCATGACATTGCCCGCCAAACGAATGGAATGGCTGACAGGGCGTACGAAGTAGGAAATTAGTTCGATGATCGCGAGCACCGGGCGTAGTGGCAACGGTGCAGATGACACCCAGAACAAGCTCAGGAAACCCGCGCCGTTTTTGACAAATCCTACGACGGTCACGGTGATGAAGAC
>JBGCFK010000232.1:0-2973 GCA_045106875.1 Paracoccaceae bacterium
CGATCCGGAGGGCCCGTAGATCGCGGTATGGCCAAGATCGCCCACGTGGAAATTGAGATAAAACGCGCTGTCGGCGCTGGTTTTGAGCTTGGCGACCGCCTTGCCCCAGTGATTGCCGGTCCGATGGCCGGTGGGATAATTATGCAGCGGCGAGAGCGACGCAAAGTTCCGGCTGGTCATCAGGGCGGGCCGCAAGCGCTTGGAGGAATTGCCCGGTAGCTGCGCCCAGAACGCACTCTCGATCCCGAGATCCTCCCGCGCGACAATCGCGCCGGAGTTTGCCAGAAGATTGCTTGCATCAGCCACGTGTCCCCGGACCGCGCCCAGATCATCGCCCAGCACCAGCAGGGACATGTTGTGCTCACCCATGACGTAGTGCCCGGCCATCAACTCATCGCGCGCGGTCTGCAGCTCATCGGCCTGCGAGATTGCATCATCACCGGCATTGCGCATCCGGCCTTCCTTGAGCTTCATGGTCTTGAGCGCATCGGACCGCGCGACGGGGCGGAACGACTGTGACAGCACAAACCGGAACGGCGCTGTCAGCAGATCGTTCAGCATGGTGGGGCGGGTGACGGATGGATATTCGTTGATGCCGAACATGGCACCAAAGGTGGAGGCTGCGGGATGGCGGATTTCCAGGGCTTCGCGGCCAAAGATCACCCGGTCCGTATAGATCGCCGCACCAATCGACCCGCGAACCAGCGGCAAGAGTTGATATCGACCAGTGATGATCTGCCGCAAGACGCTCATCGGCTCTGAGCAAATGAGGCCATGGTCGTTCTTCACAAAACCGAGCCGCCGCGCACCGTAGCGGGCGAGGTTTCGGGCAAGCACCGCCGCCTTGTCGTCGAGCGCATCCAGCAGGCCCGGATCCGCCTCGACCTGACTTTTTCGGGCCCGTCGGATCCCGCCCGCAAAGCGCGATCCCGCCAACCCACGCGGTTGCATATAGATCGTGACATAGATGTCGTTGCGAAAGAGCCGCTTTTCCTGAAGCTGAGCCTTGTAGGCTGCATCAAGCCAGAGACCGAACTCGAATGTGAAACCGCCATCGGGATAGCTCTGATCCTCGCTACGAATAACATGGCTGTAGATCATGACATTATCGTCGGCAACATTGCGGAGGTGATGGTTCAACCCGTCATGCAGCGCATTGAGGCCGCTTGTGTCCACCGTGCGAAACGATGCGCCCTCGATCTTGAGCATCTGGAATGCGCCACGGCCCGTCGTGATGATCGTGTGCTCATCCGCATGGCGCAGGAAGGGCAGGTAATCCGTGGCGGTGATTTCTCGTTTGAGCGCGCGGCTGAACCCCATCAGTCAATTTCCTCAATGCGGTAGTTTCGGCGAACCTGCATAGGGGAGGGCGAAGAGCCGCCCCAAAACGCGCGGTTGCGGCATTTCGCACCGGTATCAAAGAAGCGGAAGAGCACCCGGAAGGCGTTCTGATCGCGCTTTACGACGAAATACGAGACCACGAGTAAAGGAACCGCGAGCATCAGATAAAAGAGGCTATCGCCGATGATCATCGCCAACCCGCCCACCATGACGGAGATGAAGGCCGCCTCCAGGGGCACGCCGAACACCATCGCCGGGCGCGTGAGCGCCAGGTAAAGCCGGTCGGTGTTCAGTTGGTCTTCCTGCATGATATTTACGCGGTGATCAGATCGAGGATTTCGGTGGCAGCGAAGATCACGATGACGCCGATGGCCACCTGGCCGGTGCGGCGCATGTCGATGACGTTGAACATGTAAAGACAGCCGACAACCATGATCGCGATCAGGGCCAGGGGACGGCGCGCGTTGTTGAACTCATCCACCACGTTATTGAGAAAATCGGTAAAGCCGGCGGCAGCTGCGGGGCCTGCGAACCCAAGCAGGAGCACGAGGGCGACGCTTGCGGGCGCACCCGATCGGCGAATAAAGGCGGTGATGGAATGCATGGAGGTCTTTCCTTTTAATTGAAGACGAGGGCTGACGACGACGAGCCTTTTGAAAACACATCCCATGTCAGGATGGTGTCTTCGGGCACAGGACTCTCTGCCGATTGAGGTTGTTGGTCGGCAGCGGGCATTTCGACATCCCCGCCCATCACGCGCTCGACATAACCGTTGGAGAAGCCGCGTGTGAACGTGCCAGTATTATAGGCCGACAGGGCCTGATGCAGCGCGGTCTGGGGGTCTGAGCCTTGCTTGCGCGCCCGGTCATAGCCGTCCCGCAGTACACGTTCGGAGGCTTTCAGATTGGTGCAGGAGTCGAACACGGATTCGATCGTCAGCTCCAGCCAGTCCAGGTTCCCGGAATTGATCTGGCCCAACCCCATATCGATGGAATGCCCCTGAGCTATGAGGTCTCGCGCGATCCGCGTTGCCTCTTCCCTTGTGCCGGGAGTGTAACTGCGATGAGCCGCGCCGTTCACGCCGATGGCGAACTGGTTGAAGCCGCTCTCGGCGCGCACGAGCTTTTCCATGACCTCTGGTGCTACCGAGGGGGCGCAGTTTTCGGCAAGGACATGAAAGGCCGGAAGCGGGATTGGATCAGCCAATGCGACTGATACGCTCCCAAGCAATAAAGTTGCTGCCGTGATAGTCGTGCAGATATGTCGTCTGGGGGAGGAAGCTCTAGCGCTTTCCTCCACGCGGAACTTCATTAAACCCGCGCAGTTCACCCGTGGTGATGATGAAATCTGACCCAAAGGCGAGGTCAGTACCGTCACCAAATTCGAAATGATGTTTGAAGAGGCCGGGCCAGATGTTAAAAAGCCGCGCCTCGATCCCGTGTGCGGACACACGGTCAGTGATGAGGATGCTCTCCCTGCCGTCGACAAGGTAAATGCATGGGTAGCGCGGTGTCCCATCGTTCAGCTCGACCAGATCATACCGACACTGAAAACGTGAGCCATCGGTCATCAAAGACTTCACGCCCTTGATGGTAATCAGCTGATATTTTCTTTTGATCGGCATGTGTCGTC
>JBGCFK010000233.1:0-3426 GCA_045106875.1 Paracoccaceae bacterium
ATCGTCGGAAGCGAAGAGGACGAAGCGAGAGCAATGCGGTTGCTTCTGACTTCGTCCATCGAGGACTGGGTGTGGAACCGACAAAGCGCGGCCATGGCATTCATGCTCTCACGTTCCGACAGCGCGCCACCTCACCTGAAACGGGAGGGCGTAGAGAGGCTGACCAAGAGGACCATTGCGGATTTCCAACGAAATATCGGCGGCGAATACACAATGTTTCACTACGCGCCCTTCCTGCTTGCAGGCCTGATAAGATGGCGTCTCGTCGATCCGACAGCCTTGGTGATTGGAGCTGACCCGCTGGCGGATGATCTCCTGGCGATCATCGAGAAAACGGAACACGATCTGCAGTCCCGTCGCGGGGCGAACCAAAACTTCCAACGGCGGCGCGCGAAGCTCTTGCCGATCCTCCGGGACCTGAAGTCAGAGCTGGCGGGAGAAGGTTCAAATCCTGACCTGTTGCTGGATATCTATGGCGCGAGTGGAACGTGAACATGGGCGCGCAGGTCGTCTGACAACTTCTGTGACGTTGTCAAACACTGTGCCTTACGCGCTCAAGACTGGCGTTCCATTTCGGCTCAGCTTGCCACGAAGTCGGCTTTCAGGTGGCCGTTAGACGCCACAGCAACGTTTGCGGACATACAGATGACAGGAAGGGCAACTTCGTTGAAAACCAATAGCTGAGTGATACCGTGCGACGTCGCAGAAGGCCGCTTTTGGAACGCTGCACAGCGGCACTGGCAAGCTGCATGAAAGTCCAGTTTGGGCCGTCCGAGAAAGGTCTTGAGGCAGACGACGGTGAGCTGCCGCACTGCAACTGATGCGGCTGAAGCCTCAAAGCTGAAATTTTGAACTCGACGGTATTCGAGAGCGACGATCACCGTGCCGTGGGGATTTAGCCACCCGTGGAATGCGTCTCGCCACATTAAACATAGGCGTTACAGACAATCTACGATAGAAGTACAGCATGACCCGACCGGTTGAATTGCATGGCTGAAGAGAGAGTTGAACGTCGACTTGCAGCTGTTTTCGCCGCCGACATTGTCGGCTATTCCGGTTTAATTGAACACGACGAAACCGGGACCCGTGTGAAATTGAACACGGCATTTGACGAGATCATAGCTCCGGCACTCAAACTTCATCGCGGGCGCCTGTTCAAGACGATGGGTGATGGGTTTCTTGCTGAATTCGCCTCTGTTGTCGAGGCCGTAGAATGCGCTGGGGTGATCCAGAAAGGCTTTTCGAATGAAAGTGACCTGGTGTTGCGGATCGGGGTCAACCTCGGCGATGTGATCGTTGAGGGGGATGATCTGCATGGCGATGGGGTCAATGTCGCCGCGCGGATTGAGGCCTTGGCGGAGCCAGGAGGCATTGCAATCTCGCGCTCAGCCAGAGATCAGATCAGAGACAAGTTGAACGTGACGCTGCACGATCTGGGGGAGGTTGAGGTCAAGAACATCTCTCGCCCGGTTCGCGTGTTCAGAGTGGGGGAATCGGGTAGCGCGGCGGCGGCTCCGACACCGGCCGTTGCGCGCTCGATGCCGCGATGGGTTCTCTCCGCCGTTGCGGTGTCGGTTCTGCTGTTCGGCAGCATGTTGGCTTACGATCGAATGCGGCTCACAGATGTCGAAGCGGCGTCTATGTCGCGGATGCAACTTGTGCTGCCTGACGAACCCTCGGTCGCGGTTCTTCCGTTCAGGTCGCTGTCGGGCTCAGAAGACGACGTGCTGCTCACGCGTGCCGTGAGCGAAGATCTGACCCGTAGCCTTGCGCGCGTCAAAGGCCTATTCGTGATCGCGAGCAGTTCCGCTGAACGCTATCGCGGCCAGACGACCAGCCCGGCGACAGTTGCGGAGGAACTTGGCGTGGCGCAGGTCGTGCGTGGCACGTTACGCCGTTCCGGTGATCGGGTGCGTGTCGATGCTGAGTTGATCGACGCCCTGTCCGGGCGCATCGTGTGGAGCGACCGGATCGAACGTGCCTCCGAAGATGTGTTCGAGTTGCAGGACGCACTTGTCGCGCAGCTTGCCCAGCAATTGGCCGAAGATCTGGAGCGCGTACAAGACCCACATCGCTTTACTGAAAATCCTGAAGCCTTTTTGCTTTGGGCGCGAGCTGATGAGGCAAGCTGGGTCAACACGTCGGCATCCTACGAAAGCGCGCGCGCTTTGGCGCGACAGGCTTTGGCCTTGGATCCCGGTTTCGTCCGGGCGAAGGCAATGCTTGGCTTTGTTGAAACGCAAACCGGGTATTTCCGGGTTGCGGACGATCCGCGAGCTGCTCTGGAAAGGGGGCTCGAAATTGGCCGCGAGGTTGTCCGGCTGGCTCCGGATGATTGGTATTCGCGTCAAGTTCTCGCGCAAGCGCTTTTGAACCTGCGTGACTACGAAGGTGCGCTTGTGGAATTTAAGCGCGCGATGGAGCTGGAACCGGCTCATCCGCATCTTCTGACCCGATCCGCATTAGCATTGATCTTTCTTGGCCGCGGTGCAGAAGCGGAAGAAATGCTCAACCTGTCGGTGCGTTTGAACCCCTTTCACAACTGGCTGCCGGACCAGTTGCTGGGTCAGTCCATCTATCTGCAAGGTCGCTACGCTCAAGCGCTGGAATATCTTGAAATCTCGCGCAACAAGAACCCGAAGTTTATCGGAAACCTCTGGTGGCGCGCTGCGGCTTACGGGCAGCTTGGACAGAACGAAAGGGCGCGCGAAACGGTCGATGCTATTCTGGAGCGCATGCCCAATGCCAGCATCTCGACAAGTTTCATCCAAATCTCCGACCCTGTCGGACAGGAGCGCTTCCAGAAAGGCCTTCGCGCGGCTGGGCTTCCGGAATAGTAATTCCTTGTTCCAGTCCGAAGTGCGGTTGTAGGGCTCTTCAATTTGGCGGGCCTGTGCAGTATCGGCCTTCAGTAGCGTTTCCGCGGGGCAGTCGCTGTTATGCCTGCATTGCTGCGCCCTGCACGAAGTTCCGGTTCGGGGAAATACCTTGGTCAATTTGAGGGGGCTACGAATGTCGGCTCTGGGCCGATACCGTCAGCGATAGGATGCATTCAGAGCAGCTGTTTGCTCCCAAGGCAAAGCTCGCGCAAATATACGGTTTAGGGCGTCGAGCGCCCTAGCAGAAACCGTTGCGCCGCTACTATTCCTTGTAGTCCGGTTCCTTGCGGTCCAAAAGTCGTTTCAGCGCCTCAAAGTGCCACTGAGCAGTGGATTTGTCGCCGTACTTTGGCGCGGTTTTGCCTCGGAACGCTTCATAGGTTTTCTCAATCACCGGCTCAGGTAACTCACGTAGCTTCTCGCCGGTCCACATGGCATAGATCTGCACTTGGGCCACGCGCTCAAGATAGTACAGCCGATCATAGGCCTCGGCGACATTGTTGCCCAAGGTCAACGCCCCGTGATTGGCCATCATCAGGATCTGGTT
>JBGCFK010000234.1:0-8376 GCA_045106875.1 Paracoccaceae bacterium
CTCTTCCGATCTACCAACTCTGAACCTTTCGCTTCAACTTCTGCAATATCTGAATGATGTCCGGCAGAATTAAGGCACTGCGCAAGATTATGAAGTCGAGTGGCCCCAATCACCCCTGCCACCGAAATCAGGATATGTGACGCTGCCCGCACTTCGTCCATGTCATGGGTCTTGCCAGCCAAATCAATACGGTCTCGTGCCAACGTGATATCTGATTCGATCCGACGGCCAAGCTCGAGAAAGGAATCGCCTGAGAATGAGCTGCGCAACCCGTCAAACACCGCCACGTCCATCGTTGCAGCAGCTTGAACTGTTTCAGACGTGTCACCTTGCCCGGCCAGAGCGTTGACCTTGGTGCTTGCCCCAGTGGTGGCACGCCTACCACGAATATGGCCCAGAATGTCGGCGCCAAACTGCTCGATCGACAAGATAGGTTTCGCAATAATACCGTCCGCACCTGCATCTTCGATTGCGATACGATGCTCCCGCATGACATAGGCCGTCAGGGCGATCATCGGCATCGCCGCGACATCATCATGCATGCTGCGCAACCGCCTGATCAACTCTATCCCAGAGATACGCGGCATCTCGATATCAATCAGCGCCACATCGAACACCCGCTTCAGCAAAATTTCCAACGCCTCCGCGCCGTCGATTGCAACGGTAACTTCCGCACCCAACGACTCCAGCATCTGCACAGCGACCATCTGGTTCGTCGGATTGTCTTCGGCCAGCAGGATCTTCAAACCACTCAATGACATCTTACTTCTCGGTACCAGGATTGTTCAAAGGCCGGGCGAGCCACGCGTGTTTGCCCCTGACCGAGTTGTGGAGCATGGTCAAGCAGGTCTCGGTCACGATGCGGCTGCCTTACTGTCGATCGGACACTTGTCCATCAAAGCGTTCAGTGTCACCGAAGGTAACGGAACGGACTCGCACGCATCAAAGGATGCGGGGTCTTCAGTCATACCGATTGCCACAATCAAGGCACTTGGATGCTCTGCCCTCAGTCTGAGAAGTGCCTGTTTCTCTTGCCCGCCGCCGACCTCCAACAATACTGCAGCTACCCTTGAGAACTGCATTGCCGGGGTCCAGACCCGCCAGCGCGTGCCGTCAATGGCGGCGTTCAGCAGCAACGCTGTCGTATCAGAATGGGTTTCCACGCGGATGCAGTCCTGTTCAGGCAGGACCTCGGGGGCCGGGACCCGAATGACAAGGCTTGCCCTTCCTACGTTCTCTCGTCGCAATCTGACGCTGCCCCCCATGGAGTCCACGAAACCACGAGCAATGGTGGGACCGACGGCGTCCGATGCAAACTCACCATAATCCGCGCCGGCTCGGCCAAAGATTGCTTCGGGCTGCCAGCCGGGCTGATCCGCTTCCTTGGCTTCCAAGTCTATCTCGATCACCAGATCGCGGTCATCATGGGCAAAGATCAAACGAACATCTCTTGTCCCGACGGTATCGGTGAAATAGGCGCAAAAGTGGACAATCGTCTGGCGCAAGCGCGCAAAATCCCCTTCGACCCACGCGGGCAAAGAGCGGCAGCAGTTGATCTCCAGCTTAACAGCTGTCCGGGCAGTCAGGCCCGAAAGTACTGAAGAGACCGCATCAGCCAGTTGCTTGGGCTGGAACGGCACAACATCCAGCGCAAGTTTTTCGTTCTGAAGGTCTGAAAAATCCAGAATATCGCCCAGAAGCCCAACCATCTGCGTACCGGAACGTTCGGCTTGTTCTATCAGGCGAAGTTGCTTCTCCGACAGTCCGCTTTGCTTGGCCAAGGCCATAAGCCCCATCACGCCATTCATGGGCGTGCGCAACTCGTGACTCATCATGGTCAGGAACCGCGATTTCGCACGGTTGGCAGCTTGTGCCTGATCGGCCAGTTTGGCGGTTTCACGGATAGTGCGGGTGTAGCGCCGGGCTTCCAGAAACATAACGCCGACCAGAAGTGCAGCAATCAACAAGGTCGCGGCCCAGACCCAGAAGGTCATGCGGCTGCTATCCAGCAACGTGCGTCGAACCTGTGCGTAGCGGTCCTGCTCTCTGTCCAGCACCTTGACGGACAATCTGCGAAGTGGGTTCTGCAAGTCAGAGAACTCACGCATCAACAGGTTGTATGTTGGGTCGTCTCCTCGCTGCAGATTCAGCACCGCCTCTTCGTTTTGTTGCAGTGTTGCGATGGTGAGCGGGATCGCGCCCAGCCCCTCATCGCTCCGTCGCAACCGCTCGCCGATACTGCCAGAGCGGAAAAGACCAGTGCGGCTCCACAACAGATCAAACCTGCGATTGACCTCAGTGTTATCGACCTCCTCGTCACCGCTGTGATAACGGTTCAGTGCAAGCAGAAACCGCGTTAGCTCGACCTCTACCTGCGCCGCGCTCCAGTGGATCGCTTCCTCGTTCGAGGTTCTATAGGCTTGGACGTCGCGCTCAAGAACCTGGATCGCGAGAAAAGATAGCGAGATCAGCCCGCCCATAGCCAGAAACAGCAGCAGACGCGATATGGAGAACGGCATCTTCAAAACAGTTCAATCGCCTCCAATTGCCAAATCAGCCGGTTGTTGAAGACAGAATCACGCAACTCTGAGTGGTCGTCAATTGGGTACATGACCCAAATTGGGCCAAAATCACGCAATGACAGAGCGTCCCCGTTCATTTCCATGGCCAGAATCGCCCCATATCGCTGAATTTCTGCGATCTCAATCTCGGAAAAATACTCGTTGGCTGCAATCAAGCGCACTTTTGTTGCCCCCGCATGTCCAATAAGCGAGACAGCATCCATCACCAGAGGCCCACGGAACACTGATTTCCCAGAAATGAACTGGTTTCCGGTTTCGATGGTCCGCCATTCCATCGCTTCGAGATCAGCCCTGTTGAACCGAATCTCACCGCGATCACCGCCGACCGCCGGATTTCGGACCACCAATAGGTGATCCTCTGCCACGGCCACACCGCTCAACAGCACCAGACTGGCGATCAGCCATCCCAAAACTGGCCTGCGTCTCACGGCCATTCGGTCCCTTCGGAATTGTAAAACCGACTGTACGTAACTCCAGAGATCTTTCGAATCCCGTAAGGGCCGAGGAAATTGTATCGCCATCAGTTTTTTGCGGGATAGCCGATCTTGTCCAAGGCCAGCGTGATCTCGTCCAGAATTGCCGGATCGCCGATTGTCGCGGGCATTTTATAGCCCTCGCCGTCTGCGATCTTCGACATCGTTGCCCGAAGAATCTTCCCCGAACGCGTTTTTGGCAACCGGTCCACCACAGTCGCCAGCTTGAAAGCTGCGACAGGACCGATCTCGTCACGCACGCGCTTGACGCACTCACCGACAATCTCGTGATGCGGTCGGTTACAACCAGCATTCAGGCACAAAAAGCCCATTGGCAGCTGCCCCTTCAACTGATCCGCAACCCCGATCACTGCGCATTCGGCAACGTCCTTGTGCCCGGCCAGCACCTCCTCCATGCCACCAGTCGACAAACGGTGTCCCGCGACGTTGATCACGTCATCCGTACGGGCCATGATGTGAATGTACCCATCTTCATCGATGATGCCGGCATCCGAGGTGTCGTAGTAACCGGGAAACGCGGTCATATAACTGCTGATAAATCGCTCATCCGCGTTCCAGAGTGTCGGCAGGCACCCCGGCGGGAGCGGCAATTTGATCGCAATCGCACCCAACTCGCCGGCAGGCTTTGGATGTCCACCCTCGTCCAACACCTGCACGTCATAGCCGGGCATGGGCAGCGAGGACGACCCGTACTTGACGGGCTTCAACTCGATCCCGGCCGGATTGCCCGCAATGGCCCAACCGGTTTCTGTCTGCCACCAATGGTCGATCACTGGAATCCCAAGCTGCTTTTCGGCCCATTGGATCGTGTCAGGATCGGCCCGCTCTCCGGCAAGATAGAGCAGGCGCAAGTTCGAAAGGTCGTACTTCCTGACGAAATCTCCATCCGGATCGTCCCGTTTAATCGCCCGGAACGCGGTCGGTGCGGTAAAGAAGCTTGCCACCTTGTGTTCTGACATCACGCGCCAGAACGTCCCCGCGTCTGGTGTACCGACGGGTTTGCCCTCGAATATGATTGCCGTGTTCCCTGCCAGCAGCGGCGCGTAGCAGATATACGAATGACCCACGACCCAACCGACATCCGAGGCCGCCCAGAAGACCTCGCCCGGCTCGACACCATAGAGGTTCTTCATGGTCCAGTGCAGCGCCACCATGTGCCCCCCAGAGGGGCGCAAAACACCTTTGGGCTGCCCGGTCGTGCCAGACGTATACATGATGTAGAGGGGATCCATGCCGCCTACGGGCACACAATCAGCAGGCTCGGCACCATTGTGGAAATCCGACCAGTCGACAAAGATGCCATCAATTTCGCAGGGATGCTGTTCGCGCTGCAGCACTGCAACAAAATCCGGCTGATGGGTCGAAAGCGCCAGCGCACCATCCAGCAGCGGCTTGTATTGGACCACACGTCCAGGCTCTATCCCGCAAGAGGCTGACAGGATCGCCTTGGGCTTTGAATCGTCGATACGAACAGCCAGCTCGTTCGAGGCGAAGCCCCCGAATACAACCGAGTGCACTGCGCCTATGCGCGCACAGGCCAGCATCGAGATACATGCCTCCGGCACCATGGGCATATAGATGATCACACGGTCGCCTTTGGAAACACCACGGCGGGCAAGCGCACCGGCAAGACGGGACACCTCGTCCTTCAATTCGCTGAATGTGATGGTGCGCTTGGTGCCCGTTATCGGGCTGTCATAGATAAAGGCGGCCTGTGTGCCCCTGCCCGCTTCGACATGGCGGTCAACGCAGTTCCAGCAGGTGTTTGCCTCGCCATCGGCAAACCAGTTGGCATGGCGCGGGTCGCCGTCATCCAACGCACGCGTGGGCTTCTGGGTCCAGTCGATCGCCTCTGCAGCCTGCATCCAAAAGCCTTCAGGATCGGCTTGCCAGCCCTCGTAGACGTCCTTGTAACCCATCTGCATCCTCTCCGATCTATATAGTGTGCGGCGCAACCACACACCGGTTCTTGATTAGCCGTAGTTTGCAACTGGCGTGCCTGCCAACGCGGCAATGTTCAGGAGTCCCCGCGGTGTGACCGAGGGACTGACGATATGAGCCTTGTTACCCATGCCCATCAGAATAGGCCCGATCTCGAGGCCTCCGGTAAGCTGTTTCAGGATGTTACGGCTGCCTGAGGCTGCATCCACATTGGCGAAGATCAGACAGTTGGCCGCCCCTTCCAGCCGCGAGCTTGGGAAGACGCGCTCGCGCAGTTCCGGGTTCAGCGCATGGTCTGCATGCATTTCACCCTCGTACTGGAAATCCACCTTCATGGCGTCGAGGATCTCCATCGCAGCACGCATCTTGCGGCCCGAATCTGTGTCGAGGCTGCCGAAAACCGAATGGCTGAGCAGCGCAATCTTGGGCTCAATCCCAAAGCGCCTGATGTGGCGGGCCGCGCCCACACATGTGGCCGCGACATGCTCGGGATCCGGATCGATATGCACCTGACTGTCGCCGATGAAGATCACGCCTTCGTCGAGGATGACCGGCGAGAGAGCACCCACCGAATGCAGTTTCCCCCCAGATCCGTCGTCCATGCCACCAAGGATCTGTTCGATGTACCCCATATGCCAGCGGTACTGCCCCGACGTGCCACAGATCATGCTGTCTGCGTGACCAAGCCTGACCGCCACAGCGGCAATCGCAGTGGTATTGGTGCGCATGATCGTCCGGGCGGTATCTGGCGTAACACCTCGTCGTTCCAGAACCGTGTGCAAAGTCTCCCAGTATTCCCGATAACGTGGATCGCTTTCGGGGTTCACGATCTGGAAGTCCTCGCCGGGACGGATCGGCAGAGCATCACGCTCGATCCGCGCGTCAATCACTTCGGGCCGACCAATCAGAATCGGATTGTCGACGCCCTCTTCGATCATCGACTGTGCCGCGCGCAGAACGCGCGCATCCTCACCCTCAGCAAAGATGATCTTGCGCGAGGACGACCGTGCCGCGTCGAAAACAGGCCGCATGATCATGCCGGTCTTGAAGACGTTACCTTCCAGCTTCTGGGCATATTCTTCAACGTCGATCTCTCTGCGCGCGACGCCCGAGTCCATCGCCGCCTGAGCCACGGCGCAAGCCACCACCGCCAGAAGCCGTGGATCGAAGGGCTTGGGGATCAGGTAGTCGCGGCCAAACACCATCCGCTCGCCCTGATAGGCGGCAGCAACTTCGGCAGACGAGGTCTTCCGCGCAAGATCAGCCAAAGCATGCGCGCAGGCCACCTTCATCGTCTCGTTGATCTGCGTCGCCCCAACATCCAGAGCGCCACGGAATATGAAGGGAAAGCAAAGGACATTGTTGATCTGGTTGGGGTAGTCCGACCGGCCGGTACAGATGATCGCATCCTCCCGCGCGGCCTTGGCCTCATGCGGCATGATCTCGGGCACCGGGTTAGCAAGCGCCATGATGATCGGATCCTTCGCCATCTCCTTGACCATGTCGCCAGAAAGAACATTGGGGGCCGAGACACCAAGGAACATATCTGCGCCACCGATGACATCAGCCAGTTGCGGCGTCCGTCCCTGATCAGGCTGAGCGAAGCGGCGTTTGGTCTCGTCCAGATCATTGCGCCCGGCATGGCAGAGCCCGTCACGATCAAGCATCCAGATGTTCTCGCGTTTGACACCCAAATCCATCAGCAGTGTCAGGCAGGCAATGCCCGCAGCACCGCCGCCTGTGGAAACCAGTTTGATGTCTTCGAAGGTCTTGCCTGCGATATGCATGGCATTGATGGCGCCTGCAGCAACGACGATAGCAGTCCCGTGCTGGTCATCGTGGAAGACAGGAATGCCCATCCGCTCCTTGCAGATGCGCTCGACCTCGAAACATTCAGGGGCCTTGATGTCTTCGAGGTTCACGGCGCCAAAGGTTGGCTCCAGCGCAATGACAATCTCGGCCAGCTTCTTCGGATCGGTTTCATTCACCTCAATATCAAACCCGTCGATCTCGGCGAATTTCTTAAAGAGCGCGACCTTGCCCTCCATCACAGGTTTGGAGGCAAGCGCACCGATATTGCCCAGACCCAGAACAGCAGTTCCGTTCGAGATGACTGCGACCCTGTTACCTTTGCCGGTGTACTTGTAGGCATCAGCCTCGTCACGGTGGATTTCCATGCAAGCCTCGGCCACGCCTGGCGAGTAGGCCAGACTGAGATCTCGCGCTGTGGTCATCGGCTTGGTCACACGGATCGCGAGTTTGCCCGGCGTCGGGATTTCGTGATACCGGAGCGCCGCCTGTTTCATGGCGTCTTCAGCAGCTTTCGTCTCGCTCATCAGAGGGTTCTCCCTAAAACTGTCCCGTTCTCACCGGATCTCTTGATTGGTCGAGTGTCGCACCGCCCGGTTCGTGATGTAAGCCCCTACACGCATGCCGACGCGATCAATGCACTGAACGCGACCCGCTTTTCGACAGAACCTGCGCGCCCAAGCGCTGCCCACTGTCAAAATATGCGCGCCCCAGGGCCTGCGCGTCCCAGCGCATGCGGTCCACCATTCCGGCCACGTCCTTCTTGACGTCTTCGCCGAACATGTCAGTGGCAGGCGGCGCCTTGGCCAGCTTCTCGGCCGCCGTGCCTTTGCCTATTTCCTGGCCACCCGGCTTTGGCCCGCGCGGCGCAGCAGGCGGCTCGGGCTTCGCCAGCTCAGCCGCCGGCTCGCCCGTCACTGTCCGCAGCATCTCACGCGCAGGGCCGGATTGTTGAACGAGATGTTGCAGCGCGACCGAGGTAAAGTGGACATTCGGCATGTCCTCGACCAGGTGCTGATAGAACACTGCCCGGACGCGCATCTCGACCACATACCAAAGCGCCAACCCTGCCATCCCGTTGGCGGCGAACTGGCCCGAGGGCACGCAGACATTGCGGTAATTCGGATCCAGCCCGAAAAGCCAGGTGAAGCCGGTATTGCGATAATCACAGCGATTGTGCAGTGACCACACGGTGGCATTCACATCGTGGTAGAGATGCACCAGCACCACACGCACACCATCCGGCACCAGATCAAGGTTCTCAATCAAGCCCGCCTTGGCGTTCAGATGCGTCAGGTCGACGAAGGTGTCAGCAGAGTTCGCAGCATCAGTCGCCAGCTTCTTTCTCCAGAACGCCCGGATCTCCGGCAAATTTCCCAGCGTGTTGAATCGCGTCAGGTGCGAGGCATCCGGGCAGTTCACGCCAAGATCCAGCCATCCTGCGCGGCTGGCATGCACCTCGGCATCGGGCAGGTTCGCCTCGAGCAACCGCTGGAGCACACCCGCACCCGAGTTCCCGTCCGTTATGCTATAGACAAGCGTCTTCGCCA
>JBGCFK010000235.1:0-5606 GCA_045106875.1 Paracoccaceae bacterium
CAAGGGCCGGATCACATACCGCTACAAATGAGCTGTTCCCAGTGAAGGCGGCTGGCCTGAGCTTTGCGGAATTGCGGTCAGGCGAGTGGGGTCCGCTTTGCTGCGTCTTGTTCTCGGATCGGCCTCGCCCCGGCGGCGGGATCTGTTGGCGCAGATCGGCGTCGTGCCGGACCTGATCGCCCCAGCCGATATCGACGAGACCCCGCGGCCCGGCGAGCTTCCGCGGCCTTACGTGGAACGTATGGCCCGCGAGAAAAGCCTCGCAGTCACCGAAGAAGGTCTGGTACTTACAGCTGATACGACGGTAAGCGCAGGACGCCGGATCCTCGGCAAGCCCGAGGACGCGACCGAGGCCGCGCAATTCATGCTGCTGCTGTCCGGGCGTCGCCACCGCGTGACCACATCCATAGTTGCGCGCACGGGGGATGTGACCCGGCAGCGCACCGTCGAGACGCGGGTGAAGATGAAACGCCTCTCCGACCTCGAGATATCCGCTTATCTGCGTTCGGGCGAGTGGCAGGGCAAGGCAGGCGGCTATGCCATCCAGGGCATGGCTGCAGCCTTCATCCCGGAACTTCATGGCAGCTATACAAATGTGGTGGGCCTCCCGTTGACGGAAACGGCGAACCTGCTCATGGGGCTGGGCTACCCCGTGACATACGAGGTCACATGAAGGGCCGCGTGATCGTCCTGCAGCACCGTCCCGCACATGCTGCACTGGTTGTGGACGGACGGGTGGAAGACCTTTTGCTCGATGTCGACAATCCGACACGACCACCACAACCCGGCGAGATATGGACAGCCCAGGTCATCCGCTCGACGCAGGGCGCAGTATTCGTGGATCTGGGCAACGGGCATACTGGTTTTTTGCGCGACACGCGCGGCATCAAGGGCAGCAAGCTCTTCCTGGTTCAGATCTCTTCGATTCCGGAACCGGGCAAGGCCATCCCGGTTGACCGGCGTCTCTTGGTCAAGGGCCGGACTCTCATCCTGACACCAAATGCAGCGGGGATTAATGTCTCTCGACAAATCAAGGACCCGGACGAACGGGAACGGCTTACTACTGCGATTAAGGACCTGCCACAGGATGCCGGTGTCATCATTCGTTCCGCAGCTAGGGACATGCCGAGTGATGTGTTGCAGGCCGAGCTGTCTGCAATTATCGATGCGCAAATACATCTAACGAACCCCAAGCTGGGTGTCGGACCCATGGGGCAAGCGACATCTCCTCGGATCATGGCCTTGCGTGAGTGGAGCATGCCCCTGCCCGACCTGATCGCCGCCACGACCGATCTGGCGGCTGAACTCCGATTGCCTCAGGATGTCTTTCACGACCCTGACCTTGCAGATTGCCTGGAACCGGGCGACGGAGACCCCTTTGACCATTTTGGCGTATGGGACGAAATCGAGCGCCTGAAATCGCCCCGCGCAGACCTGCCTTCCGGTGGCTGGATGGCGATCGAAACGACACGCGCCATGGTCACGGTAGATATCAACACCGGCGACGGGTTCGGCGGCGGTGACGCGATGACAACGAACATCGAAGCTGCCCGTGAACTCCCGCGCCAACTCCGCCTGCGCGGCCTTGGCGGCCAGGTCATCATCGACTTCGCGCCACTGAAGAAACAGCACCGCAAGAAGATTGAGGAAACGCTGAAATCAGCGTTCCGCCGCGACCCGATTGACACGTCGCTCGCAGGCTGGACACCGCTGGGAAACTTCGAGCTTCAGCGTAAACGCGAACGCACCCCCCTGACTGAACTCTTGTAACCCAGGCGCAGATCTCGCCACTTGCGCCCCTCCCAAGGGGAGGCCGGGAGGGGTCGACGCGAAGGCATCTGCAATGCCCGCAGGGCATGCAGGCAATCTACTCAGCAGGCACAGGCCCCGCATCGATTTCGGGGTTTACCAGCCGCTTCAGATCTTCCAGCACCAGATACAAAGCCGGGATCAGGAACAGCACGATCAACGTCGCGAACACGATCCCGTATCCCAGCGAAATCGCCATCGGAATCAGGAACTTCGCCTGACGCGAGGTCTCGAAGATCATCGGCGCCAATCCGCAGAACGTCGTCACCGTGGTCAGCAGAATCGGCCGGAACCTGCGCAGCCCGGCTTCCTCGATCGCCTCGAATGCCCGCTTGCCAGCAGCACGCGCCTTGTTGGCATAGTCCATCATCACGATGCCCGCGTTGATGACGACACCGGACAGCGCAATGATCCCAAAGACCGAGATGATGGACAATGAGTAGCCCATGATCAGATGCCCGATCACGGCACCGACAAAGCCGAAGGGAATGGCGGCCATGATCACTGCTGGCTGCAGATAGGACCGGAACGGGATTGCCAGAAGGCCGTAGATAATGATCAGCGCCAACGGGATCGAGACCAGATAAAGGCTCCGCATCGTATCGCGCTGCGTCGCCTGCCGCCCTTCCAGAGAATATCCAATACCGGGAAAGTCCTTTTGCAATTGCGGCAGCAGATCGCGGGTCGCCGCGGCCAGCACCTGATTGGTCTCGGCGCGCGGCTCGACATTTGCCGTCACCGACACGACCCGGCTGCCATCCTCGCGCTTGATCCCGGAATCTGCGCGACCCCGTTCGATATCGGCAATCTCGTACAGGGGCGCTGTGCCACCATCGGGGGTGCGGATCAGCAACGTCTCGATATCGGATTCCGAACTGCGCTCGGCCACAGGACGGCGCACGCGGATTGTGACTTCGTTTCGGCCTTCCTGCTGCGCCAACGCCTCGACGCCAAAGAACGCCGCACGGACCTGCCGGCCAACCTCTTCCGACGTCAGGCCCAGACTGCGCCCCGCCTCGGTCAGTCGAAACTCCAATTGTGCCTTGCCGGGGCTGAAACCATCGTCGGGATCCCGCACGGGACCGTATTGCGACAGATCCGCTGCCAGCCGCGCCGAGGCAGCCGCAAGAACATCTGTATCCGTGTGGCTGAGCCGGATCTGCAGGCTCGTGCCGCCAGGTCCGCCCCAGGACGATTCGAACCTTGATGAGCGTGCAGAGGGAATCGTACCCATCTCCTTGCGCCAGGCCGAGGTGAATTCACGTGTCTCCATGGGCCGGATGCCAGGCTCGGTCAGGAAGGTGCGCACATCTATCCTTGTGCCGTCGATCTTGGCGCGCACGCCTTCGGACAAGGTCAGACCACCGTTGGCCTCGATCACGCGATGCGCGGCTTCTACGATGGTGTCACGCGCGGCTTCGGTCACAGCCATAGGAGTGCCGACCGGCATGGTAACGACCGCCTTGGAATAGTCGCGCGGCACGGGCGGGAACAGACCGAACCCCATGCGGCCGGAGCCAACCCAAGCCATGGTGATGGTCAACACCAACCCCATCAGCGCCACGGTCACGTAACGCCAGTTCAAGGCCGCGCGCAGTGCCGGACCATAGGCCGCCCGCGTGAACCACGCGAGTCCGCCCGCGAACGCGCGCTGGACCGGGTGCAGCACACCGCGTTCCACAGCGCCAAGCCCGACCGCAACCCAGCGGACCGGGCCATATAGTCTCGGCGCCGGGCCGTGATTTCCGGCAAGGTGCGCTGGCAAGATGAACAGAGCCTCGATCCAGCTTGCGATGAACGCCAGACTGACGACGATCGGGATCACGACCCAGAACTTGCCGAACGATCCCGGCACCAGAGCCAGCGGGATGAAGGCCACGATATTGGTCAGGATGGAAAACGACAGCGGCACCGCGATATCCCGCGCACCCTGTATGGCGGCGGTCAGCTTGTCCATGCCGCGCTGTCGATATTCATAGATGTTCTCGCCCGCGACGATGGCATCGTCAACGACGATCCCAAGCGCCAGAATGAACGCGAACATCGAGACCAGATTGATCGACGCGCCGGTCGAAGGCAGCACCAGCATGGCACCGATGAAGGCCGTCGGGATACCAATGGCAACCCAGCACGCAAGGCGGATCTCGAGAAACAGTGTCAGCAGCAGAAGCACCAGGCCCAGTCCGATGAGACCGTTCTTGGTCAGCAGATCCATGCGCCCGCGATAATATTGAGAGCGGTCGTTCTGAAGCACGACCTCGATCTCGCCGGGCAGCGTCTGCATGGCGACGGGGATGACCTCACGCACAGCGGCGGCGACGGTGATGGGGGTCTGCTCGCCGACGCGAAAGACCTCAAGTTCGATCGCAGGTTTGCCTTCAAACGAGATCTGCGTGTTGGTGTTGGCAAACCCGCGACGGATCTCGGCGATATCACCCAGACGCAGGACAGCCCCTGCCTGCGTCGTGACGATGGGAATACGCGCAAACTCTTCCACATCTTCGCGCCGGTCGTCGAGGCGCAGAAGCAGGTCACCACCGCTGGTCTCGAGCGTTCCGCCCGACCGCTCAAGTGCGGATTGCCGGACAACGGTCGCGATGTCGGACAAGGTCAGATCATGCGCCCGCAGCACACCATCCGGGATCTCGATATGCAGTTCCAGCTCGCGCTGATCGACGATATCGACCTGGGCAATTCCCTTGTGCTGCAGCAAAGCCGTGCGAATCTGTTCGCCCGCCATCCGCATCGCCTGATCGGTGGTCTGGCCATAGAGCAAAACGTCTATGACGGCCCGACGGCGGACATTCAGGCGAACGGAAGGTTCTTCAGCGTCGACAGGAAAGCCGGTCACCCCGTCGACTGCTTGCTGGATATCGTTGTAGACAAGCTGCTGGTCGCGGTCGGAGCCCAGTTCCAGCGTGATGGATGCAGATCCCTCTGACGCATTGGCGGTCAACTTGTCGATGCCCTGCACGGCAGTCAACGCGTCTTCCAGTGCGAGGACGATGGATTGTTCGACCTCGGCTGGGGTCGCACCGGGCAACGCCACGGACACTGTGACGGTATCCGGCTCGGCCGAGGGCAGGTACTCCTGCTTCACCTCGAACAGCATCATGTAGATGCCACCAAGGATCAGCACAGCCATCAGCAGGTTCGCAGCGACCGAGTTGCGCGCCATCCATGCGATCGGGCCACCGATGCGGCGCGGCGCGAGGCTCATTCGGTATTGCTCGCATCGTTACCCGTTCGCAGGGCCATACCGGGCGCAAATGCGGCGAGCCGTGTCGTGATGATCCGCTCACCTTCGGCAACACCGCTGGTCACAAGAACCGCGTCCGGACCACGCCATGCGATTGCAAGATCACGGACCTCCAGCTTGTCCTCGGCGTTCATCACCCAGACAGTGTCGCCGTCGCGCAGATGGGCGCGATCCAGCCGAAGCATGTCAGGCCCCGCCGCGTTCGGCGCATCACTGCTGGAAGCTTGCCCGACGATGGTGCCTTTGAGGAAACTGCCAAGCAGCAAGCGCGGCTGGCCCGAGTTTTCAGGCAGCAACGCCAGAGGGTCCTGGACCGCGACAACCAGTTCGACCATACGGCCCGTTTCGGACAAGCCAGCCCCCAAACGAACGATGCGCCCGGTGCGGGCTGCGCCGTCGGGCCAGACGCCCGGTTGGGTAAGACGGACCTCCTGGGTGCCATCCGATACGATCCATTCGAGATACCGTGCGGGCATGTACAACGTCACTTCAAACTGGTCCGAGGCCGCGAGGGTCCCCGCCTCCATGCCAGCACTCA
>JBGCFK010000236.1:0-4257 GCA_045106875.1 Paracoccaceae bacterium
CAAGATCACCGACATTGATCAGAGCGCCGTCCAACCGCCATCGACACTGATCGTTGTGCCGGTAATTTGTGCTGCATCGTCCGAGCAGAGGAAGGCGACCGTGCCGCCCAACTGTTCGGTCGTTGCAAACGCCTTGGAGGGTTGGCGCGCCAGCAAAACGTCGCGAACAACGGTATCGCGGTCCATGTCGTATTCACGCATTGTGTCCGGGATCTGTGCCTCGACCAGTGGTGTCAGCACGTAACCCGGGCAGATCGCGTTGCAGGTGATGGGCTCTTCGGCCGTCTCAAGTGCAGTAACCTTGGAAAGGCCCACGAGGCCGTGCTTGGCCGCGACATAGGCGGAGTTGTTACGCGAGGCCGTCAGCCCGTGTGCGGAGGCTATATTGATCACGCGCCCCCACCCTGCCTTGCGCATAAGCGGCAAAGCCGCGGCCGTGGTGTGAAAAGCTGAGGACATGTTGATGGCGATAATCGCGTCCCATTTGTCGACTGGGAATTCCGGGATCGGTGCGACGTGCTGGATCCCGGCATTGTTGACGAGTATGTCGACTGTGCCGAAGGCCTCGGACGCCTTGGCGATCAGGGATCGGCACGCGTCTGCTTTGGACATGTCGGCCTGGATGTAAAGAGCGCGGCCTGCGCCCTTGGCGGTGATTGTTTCGGCAATCTTGTGGTCCTCGGGCTTGTCAGTGAACGAGTTCAGGATGACATTGGCACCGCGCGCCGCCAACACCTCGGCCACGCCAAGTCCTATCCCTGAGTTCGATCCCGTGATGACAGCGATCTTGCCTTCAAGTGCCATGGCCATGCTTCCCCTTTGCGCGAGCGCGAGACTGATCTAGGTTGAAGCGCAATATAGATGCTGCACTGCAATATGGCGAGAGGCGAATACAGAGATGTTGAGCGGGCAGAACCAGACACTCGATGCATCAGCCAAAAAAAAGGCGTCTCCCGAAGGAGACGCTTTAGGTGTTGAGGCAGGTTTCATACAGGCAAGAAACCTATCGAGCAGTGGGGAGACCATACGAAATGTGGCGGGACCCGGCAAGGCTGATTTACCTACAATTAACACACGTCGCAGGTTCCGGGCGGGGTGGCACATTTTTGCCATAGTGCTAGGGGTCCTTGTATCGCAACCTAGCAATTCTGAGCCTGTGCATGGGTTTGCGATGCATGGCTCACCTGATCTGTCATCTGGCTTTCTACACTTTCCTTACGTCAATCCCGACGCGCGAAAGGGGGGTAGGGCTGTGTTTGGAGAGCTTGGCGGCTTCGACAGTCTGAACCCTTTTGTCCTCAAGGGGCGGGCTCCCTGGGGCGCTCGGACCTTGATAGCCGAATCGCTTATGGCGCGGAATTTCGATGAGCCTTTCGCGGTTTACGGGCTTCTCGCCGAGACAATCGAGGTGCCGGAGGACCGGTCATGGGTCGCATTTACCCTCCGCGAAGGGGCGCTTTTCTCCGATGGCAGTCCGGTCACGACTGAAGATGTGATCTGGTCTTTCGAAACCCTAGGCACTGAAGGTCACCCGCGATATCGCGGTGCCTGGTCTGGTGTTTCGAAAATCGACGCCACAGGCCCTCGGACAGTGCGAATCGACTTCGCCGAACCGAATCGGGAATTGCCGCTGATTATGGGCCTGCGGCCGATTCTCAAGAAAGCGCAATTCGAAGGAAGGGACTTTGCGGCTACTGGACAGGAAGCACCTATCGGCTCGGGCGCATACCGCATTGCAGCATCCGAACCCGGCCGCTTCATCGAATTCGAACGCAATCCGGATTGGTGGGGAGCGGACCTGCCCGTCAATCGGGGGCTCAACAATTTCGACACTGTTCGGTTCGAATATTTCCGCGACGCGGGTGCATTGTGGGAAGCCGTGCGGGCCGGGCAGATCTCGATTTTTTACGACAACGAACCTGTGCGTTGGGTTGAAGGGTATGACTTTCCCGCTGCGCGCGATGGAACACTGCAGCAGGGAGCGATTGCCCACAGCCGACCGACCGGTCTCGAGGGTTTTGGCTTCAACACGAGACGGCCAATATTTCAGGATCGCCGTGTGCGTCTTGCACTGGAGATGAGCTTTGACTGGGAGTGGATCAATTCGCGCCTGTTCCGAGATCAGTACACCCGGATCGAGAGCGCGTTCGGGAACTCTCCGCTGGGCTTCTCCGGCGCCGCGGAGGGGCGGGAGGCCGAGATCCTTGCGCCCTTCACCGATCTGCCCGAGGGCACTTTAGAGGAGGGATGGCGCCCCACGAAAAGCGATGGGTCCGGGCGTGACCGCCGGGTTCTGCGCCGAGCTATGCGGTTGCTGAAGGATGCAGGCTGGACCGTCGAGGAAAACGTGCTCCGCAACGCGGCTGGCGAAGCTTTCACGTTCGAGATTCTCGTGCAGTCGAAGGAACACGAGACACTGGCGAGCCTATGGCGCGAGACGCTGGACAAGCTTGGCATCGACGTTGCCGTTCGCCTTGTAGATAGTGCTCAGTATCAACAGCGCCTTGTCGATTACGATTACGACATGATCCACTACATTCGCCGGATGTCGCTGAGCCCCGGGACCGAACAGCAGTTCTATTTTGGCTCGGAGGGGCGCGATCAGCCGGGGACCCGAAACTATATGGGCGTTGCCGATCCAGCCACCGATGCAGCTGTTCAGGCGATGCTGGCTGCCCGCACGGCTGAGGACTTTCGTGCGGCGGTCAAGGCCCATGATCGGGTTTTGAACGCAGGTGTTTATGTCGTGCCATTCGGGGTCCTGCCCGACGATCGTCTGGTCTGGCGCTCGGAGTTTCAAAGACCCGCGCGCGCTGCCCTCTATGGATATTGGGGATGGTGGGCCGGGGCCGGCACGTGGTGGCATGCGCCCTGAGCGGAGCTGACGTCTGGCAGGGATCTGAACGTGACAGGTGTCGCTGGCATTATACGTGTCCGTGCCATCATATCTGCAGAAACCTGTGCAGGGGGCTCTGTTAACGGCCAATCAACCAAAATTAACAAAGTGTAACAACACGCACAGAATCAATGCCTCAGCCTCGCTAGACAGTCTCCAGCGGTAAACAACCGGCACGGAGGCTACAATGTACGAATATGAATTTGATGGCGGACGCGATTTTGACCGCGACTTTCTTGATCAGGACACAGCAGTTCTTGAAGCGCTTGAGAGGGTCGACAAAGGTTTGTTTGACGCGCCCGAGGACAAGGACGACGACTTGCAGGCGCTTTACGAAAAGGCGTCTTGAGGCGGCGGATGTGCACGGGCGCATTGCGCCGCCCGGCACTGATGCCACCTGGGGGGAGGTCCTGTCCGCACGGGGATGCGGGCAGGGCCAATCCGAGGACAGGAAGCTTTATCGGTTTGTGCACGGGTAAGCTGCAGTTGCAGCTTTGAGCCGGACGTACTGCCAGCGTTATGGACGCTCGAGGGAATACGCGGGGGGTCAGCCCTTTGGAGATCGGCCCATAGTCAGCCCGCGGTTCGCTTTGGCCTGGGCTTCCAGCTCCTCCTTGGTGGGCGGTGTTACCAATCCGGCTGAGATAACCAGCTTGGCCGCTTCTTCGACAGTCATGTCGAGCGGCACGACATCTTCATTGGGTACGAACAAAAGAAATCCGGATGTTGGGTTTGGCGTCGTGGGCAGGAACACACTCGTCATCCCGGTGCCACCAACCTTCTGCATGATCTCGCCCTTCGTGTCAGTCGACACAAACGCAATTGCCCATATGCCTTTGCGTGGATACTCGACAAGGCAAGCTTTCTGAAAGGACGTTCCTGACTGGCTGAGAACCGTCTCTGCGATTTGCTTGATGGCGTTGTAGATGGACCTGATGATCGGCATCCGATCGACCCAACCTTCGGCAAAACGCACCATTTGCCGACCAAACAGGTTCTTTGTGAAATACCCCACGATCATCGTGAAGACGATGAATACGAAGAGACCAAAGCCCGGAATGTCGTGGTCGATATAGGTTGATGGATTATAGACCGCCGGCAGCAGCGGTACGATCCGATCATCGACGAAGGTGATGATCGTCCAAGTCAGATAAATCGTGATCACCACGGGCGCGACGATAATCAGGCCGGTCAGAAAATTCGTCCTCGCGTGGGCCACGAAACTGCGTCTTGGCGGAGACGAGAAGAGCTTTTTCAGCTCTTTGCCATTTCCGTTGCGTTTGCCCTTGGCCATTCCAACACCCTGTACGCGACACGAAGCTCGTACCTAGTACCCTCGGGAGCGATCCACAACATGTTGC
>JBGCFK010000237.1:0-2562 GCA_045106875.1 Paracoccaceae bacterium
AGAAGCTTCAATGCACGAAATCGCACGGGGTTGGGCACAGAGCGTGCCAGAGGCGCTATGGGGATTTGCGTCTGGGCGCTGCGGTTTTGTCAGAGCACGCGCGGGTTGGATCGCGCGTTTTTCCGTTAGATATGGCGCCAAACGCGGCCGAAGGGTTGAGAGACGGGCTGGGCTTGTGATGTTTGGGCGTTCTCGGCGGTGATTGTTCGGCTTTGCGAACAACAAGACAGTGCCGGGTGCGTCTTGCCTCCGGGAACAGTGCTTTCGCGTTCTTGTTGACTGCTATTGGCATCATACTGCTTGTCGCGATGCAGGTGGCGGCGCCCTGGGCTGGCATCCACGTGGGAAACTCTCAATGATGATCAGGCAGCCACCGCAGTGTGGGCACGGCAGGGCCAGCGTGCGGGGCTGGTTATCTGCGTTATCGTTTGTGTCCCGCTGGTTTTGGTCCTGATCTGGGCGCTGTGCCTGGAGCTGATCTCGGATCTTGGCGATGTTGGCGGCGCGCCGCCCATTGCCGAGAAAGCCATAATGTCGAATGCGGTGCTGACCTTTGGGTAGGACATGGACCAGGAAGCGGCGGATGAACTCTGCCGGGGCCAGCGTCATAGTGGTGTATCGGCGCGGGCCCTCGACACGGTAGTTCTTGACGCGAAAGGTGACGCTGTCCTCGTCCATGCAGATCAGGCGACTGTTCGAGATGGCGACGCGGTGCGTGTACCGAGATAGGTAGGCCAGCACCGCCTTCGGTCCGGCAAAGGGTTCCTTGGCATAGACCACCCAGTCGATCTTGCGCAGCGGTGCCAGGAAGGCATCGAAGGCGGTGGGATCAGCGAGATCGGCATGGTCGTTGAAGAACCGAAGCTTCCCAGCCCTATGCAGTTTGGCGAGCCTCTCCAGGAAGAGGCGTCTGAACAGCCGCGAGAGCACGCGCACGGACAGAAAGAAGGTCGGTCTCGACGCAATCCATTCCGAACCGTCCGGCGACAACCCGCCGCCGGGCACGATCATATGCACATGAGGATGATGCGTCATCGCCGAGCCCCAGGTGTGCAGCACTGAAGTGATCCCGACCTGGGCACCGAGATGCTTTGGGTCAGCTGCGATCTTGATCACTGTGTCAGCGCTGGCGCGCATGAGCAGATTGTAGAGTTCCCTTTTGTTGGTGTACGCGATGTCGGCAATAGGCCTGGGCAGCGTGAAGACGAGATGGAAGTACCCGACCGGCAGTAGCTCCGCCTCTCGGGCCGCCAGCCAGGCCTTCGCCGCTCCCGACTGACATTTGGGGCAATGCCTGTTCCGGCACGAGTTATAGGCGATGTGCTCAGCGCCGCAGTCTTCACATCGAGCGACATGACCACCAAGCGCTGGGGTGCGGCATTGTTCAATGGCCGACATCACCTTCAACTGCTCCAGGCAGACATGCCCGGAATTGACGGCGCGCCACGCGGGGCCGTGGTCGCGGAAGATGTCCGCGACATCCAACGATGAACGGGGCATGGGACCGGGCTACGCCTGTCCGGCCTTGGCCTTTCCGCGATTGCCCGTTGTGTCCAGATCGTCCAGCGGACTGCCTGTGCCCGCGATCATACCGGTCGCCACCTGCACATACCCTGCTGTCGTGGTCAGCTTGGCATGGCCCAGAAGCGCTTGGATCACCCGGATATCTTCACCCCGTTCCAGCAGGTGCGTGGCAAAGGAATGACGCAGTGTGTGTAGGGTCACCTTCTTGGTGATACCTGCCGCGGCGACGGCATCGTGCAGGATGCGCGTGAACTGGCGCGCGGTGATATGGCCCCAGCCAACGCGGCTTGGGAACAGCCAGCGTTCGCTCGCAGGTGTCTCCGCATCCTTGCGGCTTGGACGTTCGCACCACCAGGCGCGCAGCAAATCCAGAACCTCGGCAGGAAGCATGACGTTGCGATCCTTCGCGCCCTTCGACTGCA
This sequence comes from Paracoccaceae bacterium, assembly GCA_045106875.1. Lineage (GTDB taxonomy): Bacteria > Pseudomonadota > Alphaproteobacteria > Rhodobacterales > Rhodobacteraceae > Thermohalobaculum. The sequence continues at coordinate 1,947 of JBGCFK010000237.1, forward strand.
GGATCCGGATGATGCCCTGTTCGCTATCGATGTCGCCGACACGCAGCTTGACTACCTCGCTGGCGCGCATCCCGCAGCCGTAGGCCAGCGAAAGCATGGTCCGGGTGCGCAAGTCGGGTGCCAGAACCAGCAAGCGCCGGATCTCATCCTGGCTGAGCACCAGCGGAACTCGCTTTGGCTCCTTCATGTGAAAGATCTCGGCAACCAGGTCGTGCCGACGCAGGGTCACCCGGAACAGAAACTTCACGCCGGTCATGATCCGGTTGCGGTTCTGGATCGCCGATCCGTTCTCGATCAGATGCTTCTGGAAGAGCTTCACGTCATCGGGCGTTGCTGTGTCCGGCGAGCGGCCTAGCCAGACCGCAAACTGCTCGCAGGCACGCAAGTGACCGCGCTGGGACGTGCGCCCGAGGCCCCGCGTGATCATATCGTCGATCATGCGGGCACGAAGCGGCGTGGTCGGGCTTGATTGGATATTCATGGCTTTGGTCCTCTGCTAGCCGAGGCAAAATTACCCCGACCCAGAGAACACAGCCCTCAGTCGCCTATCCGCAATGCACGCCATCTCTGCGCAGCGCCCTGCAACGCTCGCCACTATCGCGAAGCGATTTAGTGC
>JBGCFK010000238.1:0-13768 GCA_045106875.1 Paracoccaceae bacterium
ATCCAGATCTCGCGCGCATCGGGATATAGCGCTGCAAGATCCAGCGGAGTGCGGTCCGGGTTGTCGTTCCAACTGATGCCGGGTGGTTCGAGCTCTCGCAGCAAACCTCCGACAAGCCCGGCCTGCCCCTTGCGCAGTTTCTTGCCGAACCTTCGTCCATAGAAGTTGCGCCAAGGTGGGGCGGGCTGCGTGCCGTCCTCATTTTCTGGGGCGGTCACAGGCTCTTCTCCATATCGCGGACGTCCATCTTGATGCCGTTCCCGAGGTCGTGCCTGATCCGGGCGGTCACCTGATACCCGCGGCGTTCGTAGAACGCCAGTGCAGACAGGCTGGCCTCGAGTATTGCCTTGTCTGCACCTGCTGCGGCCATCTGCTCCTCGCTCTTGCGCAACAGTGCCGAGCCTATGCCGAGTTCCTGAACGTCCGGTTCAATATAGAGCCGCAGCAGCTTGCCGATATTGCCAAACAACCGAAAGCTGGCGAAACCTCGAGCCTGGTCATTGCTGCTTTTGGCAATCAATACCGTGCCGCCTGCGGCGACAATGTCGAGATCCGGATTGCTCGAGAATTCACTGGTCCACGCCTGCCGAACTGCCCGTCCATAGAACCTTGGTGAGACAGCAAGCACTGCGCGCCGTCTGATTTCGCAGCACGCTTGGGCGTCTGATGGCCGAAATGGCCAGATTTCAATTAGTTGGCACATCGTTACCTTCCTTCTGACCCTCCCCCGGCGAGGGGGAGCAGCGCCAGCAGGAAGGTTTACAATGTCGTCAGATCGCCGCCTTCAGCGCCGCTACCAGGTCCGTCTTCTCCCAGGAGAAACCGCCCTCGGCATCCGGCTCACGCCCAAAATGGCCATAGGCAGCTGTGCGCTGGTAGATCGGTTTGTTGAGGCCCAGATGTGTTCGGATCCCGCGCGGTGTCAGCGAGATCGAATCGCGGATCGCACGCTCGACTTTCTCAAGATCTACCTCTGTCGTGCCGTAGTCCTCGATGTGGATCGAAAGCGGCTCTGGCACGCCGATCGCATAGGAGAGCTGGATGCAGCACTTTTCCATCATACCTGCCGCGACAACATTCTTGGCCACATAGCGCGCTGCATAGGCCGCCGAACGGTCCACCTTGGTCGGATCCTTGCCTGAGAACGCGCCGCCGCCATGGGGTGCAGCCCCGCCATAAGTGTCCACAATGATCTTCCGCCCCGTAAGCCCGGCATCGCCGTCCGGCCCGCCAATCACAAAGCGGCCCGTGGGGTTCACATGCCAGACAGTGTCGGCGTCTACAAAACCTTCTGGCATTGCGGCGAGGGCATAGGGTTCGACGAGCTTGCGCACGTCTCCTGATTCGAGACCGTCTGCATGCTGGGTCGAGACCACGATGGTATGCGCGCGCGCAGGTTTGCCGTCGCGATACTCCACCGTAACCTGTGATTTCGAGTCGGGGCCGAACTCCGGACGTTCACCTGAATGACGTGCTTCGGCCATCGTCCGGAGAATACGATGCGAGTACTGGATCGGCGCCGGCATAAGCTCGGGCGTCTCGTTGGTCGCATAGCCGAACATGATGCCCTGATCGCCAGCGCCCTCGTCCTTGTTGTCAGCCGCATCCACGCCCTGTGCAATGTCTGAAGATTGCTCGTGAATGTAGCAGTCGATCGAGCAGGTCTTGAAGTGAAATCCCTTCTGCATGTAGCCGATCCGCCGGATCGTTTTGCGTGCTTCTTCGACGAATTCTTCCTCCGAAACCGCGTTCTCGGGGCTAACGTTCACTTCGCCCATCATAACGACCTTATTGGTGGTCGCTGCAGTCTCCACTGCCACGCGGGCTTCTGGTTCCTTCGACAGGATCATGTCGATCATTGCGTCCGAGACCTGGTCGCAGACTTTGTCTGGGTGACCTTCAGACACAGATTCCGAGGTGAAGAGGAAGTCTTTGCGGGACATCTACGTGCTCCTTAAAAGGAATGCTGCGCCGGACACTGGCAGAATTTCCGGACCGTTTTGCACGGCGCGCGCGCAGGGTCAACAATTCTGGACCTCTGGGCAGAATGCGTGATCTATCAGAAAGGCTGGCGGCGCCCAAAAAGCAACGTTCCCGCAAGCAGCAACGTCAGCACGCCATAGCCGGGCCAGTCCCCTGTTCGCGCATAAACGGTTGGCTCAAGCGCGTTCGGCAGGCGCGCATCAAAATGGCCAAACTCGCCCAGCGGCAGGGATCGTAAGATGCGACCGTGCCCATCAATCATCGCCGAGATACCAGTGTTCGCTGCACGAACCATCGGCAGACCTTGCTCGATGGCGCGGATACGTGCCTGTGCCAGGTGTTGCTGTGGTCCGGCAAAGTTTCCGAACCACGCGTCATTCGTGATCTGCAACAGCCAATCCGGGCGTGGGCCATCGGCTATGATGTTGTGGGGGAAGATTGCTTCGTAGCAAATCAACGCTGAGAATGTGGGCAAACCAGGGATCTTGATAGTTTCAGGCCCCTTCCCGCGCCCAAATCCACCGCCGATCCCGAATTTTTCCAACCCCAGCATGTTCGCAAGCCAAGGTAGGGGAATGAACTCTCCAAAAGGCACGAGGTGGTGCTTGTCGTAACGAAGCAGCAGCTCACCGTCGGGCGCATACACGAACAGCGAATTGTACCATGTTTCGTCCTCCGCCGTTCCTTCTACCGCCATTGCACCTGCAATGAGGGGGGCTTCGGCCAAGCCGGCAAGAGCGCGGATTTCCTCCGGATTGTTTTCTGGCAGAAAGAAGATTGCAGTTTCGGGCCAGATCACGGCATCCAGCGGCCCCCTGACACGCGGTGCCTTGGTCGCATCGATGCCACGGCGGTAGAATTCTTCGCGATGCCCGGGCTTCCATTTCAGGTGTTGCGGTGCGTTTGGTTGAACGATGCGCAGCAGAGGACGGTCGTTGTCCACATCTGCAATACCCGAGAGCCGGGTCGCCCCAGCCACCCATGCGCCTGACAGCACTGCGATGCAGATCAGAGGCACCGTCCAGCGCGCTTGACGGGTTACCAGTGCGATGCCGGGGAGACCTGTGATCAAGAATGTCGCCAGGGTCATTCCATGCGGACCTGTCCAAGCGACCATCTGCATGACCGGGGTCTCTACCCAGATGTAACCGGGCAACGCCCATGGAAAGCCGGTGAGCACGTGGGTCCGGGCGATCTCGACGGCAGTCAGTGTGCCGGAGACAGTCGCAATCCGGGCCAGAGGGGCCGTTGGGCCAAACCGCCGGGCCACCCAGAATGCCAACGCCCAGAACATCGCAAGCCCTGCGGGCAGTGCTGCAACGCCAAGCGGCATCAGCAGGATTTTGTCAGGATCAACTATGAACGCGTGGCCAACCCAATGCAGGGCAGACACGAAGTATCCGAAACCTGCCGCCCAGCCGATCCATGCCACCGATCGAGCGGACGGCGCAGCCAAAGTCAGCAATCCCAGAACGGGGAGTGCAAGAAACCATGTCCATGGAAAGTTAACGGGTGGGTGGCCCGCCGTCAGCAATGCGCCCGATATGAACGCGAGTCCCAGCCGTTGCCAGCGCCCCAGCGCGGCGAACCTGTCCAGCACGGTGATCCCCTTGTTCCCCGGAGCTTACTCGGCTGCCTGTCCAAGCACGGCATTGCCATTCGAGGCACGCAGACGCAGGCGTTTTATCCGGCGCGGGTCCGCGTCGACAATCTCGATCTCGTGGCCGCTGGGATGGGGAATAACCTCACCCCTTGTCGGTACCCGATTGGCAAGGGTGAAGACGAGCCCGCCCAATGTATCGGCCTCTTCCTCCCACTCCGCAGGAAGCAGGGAAAGCCCACTGGCTTCCTGAAATTCTTCGATATCCGCACGTGCCTGTACCAGCCATGCACCATCAGCTTCCTGCGTCCATTCCGCCTCGTCCTCGGCATCGTGTTCGTCTTCGATATCACCGACGACCTGTTCGACCAGATCCTCAATGGTCACAAGCCCGTCAACCCCGCCAAACTCGTCGATCACCAGCGCCATGTGCACACGCTCACCCTGCATTTTTTGCAAGAGTGCAGCGATGCGCATGGATGGCGGAACAAACAAAGCGGGGCGCACATGGTCGGCAAGTTGAAACTTGGCGCCATCAGGCGCCCGGTCAAAACCGTAATGCAGCGCCAGATCCTTCAGATGGACGAAGCCGCGCGGGTCGTCGAGCGTCTCGCGATAGACCGGAAGCCGCGAGAAGCTCCCCATGTCGACAGCCTTCAGAACCTCGTCCAAAGCGGCCTCTTCCTCGACAGCAATGATGTCGGCACGCGGGGTCATGACGTCTTCGACCCGCAACTCGCGCAGGCGCAGAATGTTGGCGACCATGGTAAGCTCGGCGGGCGAGCTGTTACCGAATGCAGGACCCAGCGCGGTTGGATCATCCGGAGCCGTGTCCGCCTCGCTCTGACCGTTTGAGCCCCAGCCAAACAGCCCGGCGAAGAATGACGGAGGCTCAGCTGAACTGGCCCCGGATTGCTCCCCGGCCTCGTCGGTATCGCCCGATTTGGCCGTGTCCGCCTTGGCGCTTGATTCTGTCTCTGACGTCATGCTCGTCCTTTGCGCAGGTAATCCCAGCGCGCTTTCTCAAACATAAGGGTCCGGGAAGCCTGCGCCTACAAGCGCGCGTGACTCCATTCCCTCCATCAAAACCGCATCTTCCGGCGTTTCGTGATCGTACCCCAGAAGGTGCAAACAGCCATGTAGAATCAGGTGCATGACGTGAAAATTCAAGGGCTTTGCTGCAGTTTCAGCTTCTTGTTGGCAGGTTTGCAGCGCAATCGCCACATCGCCCAAGGGCTGAGGGCCGGGAGTGTTGTGCTCTGGCGGTGCCAAAGGGGCCTCGCCGGGGGCGCTTGGCGTCAGATCAAATGCTGGCCAGGAAAGTACATTGGTTGGTCGAGGCTTGTCGCGAAACTCGTTGTTCAGCATCGCTATCCGCGCATCGTCGCAGGCCAGAATCGAAATCGACCTTGTTGCCAAGGAAAGCCCGGCAGCTCGCAACGCAAGCTGTGCAGCCTGCTCTGCAACGTCTTTCAAACTCGGAAGGGCGTCCAGCCAGCCTTCATCTTCGACCATGAGGTCAATCAGCTGGGTCAAACCGGGCTGTCCTTGTCATAGGCGCTGACGATCTTCGCGACCAGATGGTGTCGCACAACGTCCGCGGCGCTGAACCGCACAAAGCCGATGTCGCGAATGTTCTGGAGCACATCCAAAGCCTTCACCATGCCCGAACCGGTGCCCCGCGGCAGATCAATCTGGGTCGGATCGCCGGTTATCGCCATCCGTCCGCCCTCGCCCAACCGGGTCAGGAACATTTTCATCTGCATTTCGGTCGTGTTCTGTGCCTCGTCCAGCACCACGAAGGCGTTCGACAATGTCCGGCCGCGCATGAAGGCTAGGGGTGCGATTTCAATCTTGCCCTCTTCCATCAGCTTGGTGACCTGTTTGCCGGGCAGCATATCGCCAAGTGCATCGTAGAGGGGACGCATGTAAGGGTCCATTTTCTCCTTCTCGGTGCCGGGCAGAAAGCCGAGCCGCTCACCTGCCTCGACCGCCGGACGCGAGAGGATAATCTTGTCGACCGCACCTTCCATGAACATCGACACTGCCGCTGCGACTGCGAGATATGTCTTGCCGGTACCGGCGGGACCGACGCCAAATACCATCTCCTTCTGAAAAAGCTCGGCCACATATGTCTTTTGCGCAGGGGAGCGTGGCTCGATGGTCTTCTTCCGCGTGCGAATTTCAAGACGCCCGCCCGGGAACATGTCGAGTTGCTCATCGGCGACGGGCAGCGGCTCAGGGGCAGGACCCATTCGCAGGATCGCATCGATGTCAGCGGATTCTACAGGGCGACCTTCCTCCAGCCGTTCGTAAAGAGCGACAAGCGCGGCATGAGTCTGGCCACGTGCCTCAACTGGCCCGTAGGTGGTGAGTTGATTGCCGCGGCGGCGAATCTCGACGCCAAGGGCCTGCTCAAGCTGCGCCAGATTTCGGTCGTACTGGCCACAAAGATCGATCAGCAGACGGTTGTCAGGGAATTCAACAACAGTCTCGGTCGCGGCCGGGTCCAGATATGTCTCACCCAAGGCAACAGTCGGCACGAGGTGCTGTCTCCTTCGCGTTCAAATCCACAACATCGTGACCCAGCCGAACATGTCGCGCAAGGAAAAACACCAATATGACGTCGTCATGTGAATTGAAGCTGAACTCACACCATCATGCTGCAGCGACCGGTTTTGCATCGGATTCAGCTGCTGCCTTGCCTGTGCAAAGCGCCAAAACCAAAGCGCCTACGACACCTGACAACAACGAACCTGTCAAAACACCGAGGCGCACTGCATTCTGATGCTCGACATCCGAGAAGGCTAACGTGCCGATGAAAAGGCTCATGGTGAAACCAATACCCGCCAGCAGCGAGACCCCGTACATCTGCATCATCGTGGCACCCTCTGGTGCCCGGGCCAGCCCCAACTTGACGGCACCGTAGGCCATTCCAAACACACCGATCTGCTTGCCGATGAACAATCCGGCGGCGATACCCAGCGTCAGCGGGACACCCAGATCTGCGAAGGAAAGGTCACCCAGTGGCACCCCGGCATTGGCGAAAGCAAACACAGGCATCACCAGGAAGCTGACCCAGGGCGCGAGGCCATACTTGATTGTGAGCAAGGGAGAATATCCTGCCCCATCCTTCTTGATGGGGATGCAGAAGCCCAGTGCAACGCCGGCAAGTGTTGCATGCACGCCCGATTTCAGAACGCAGATCCAGACGACAAGGCCGACAAGGATGTAGAACGCAAGATTGCGCACCCCGAGCAGGTTCATGGCAGTCAGAATCGACAGCCCTCCGAGACCGAGGAGAAGCGCCATTGTGGACAGCTCGTCTGTGTAAAACACTGCGATGATCGCAATTGCGGCAAGATCGTCGACGATGGCCAGCGCCAGCAGGAAAATCTTCAGCGAAGGCGGTACGCGACTACCGAACAACGACAGGACGCCCAGCGCGAATGCAATGTCTGTTGCGGCTGGAATCGCCCAGCCCCGCGCCTCGGCAGCCTCGATACCGACGATGCCGATGAATACCAGAGCAGGGGCGGCCATGCCGCCGATTGCACCGTAGACGGGCAGGGCTGCGCGCTGCCAATCCGACAGGGAGCCCGCGACGATCTCTTTCTTTATCTCAAGCGCGACGAACAGGAAGAAGATTGCCATCAGGCCGTCGTTGATCCACAGGAGCAGCGGCTTGGAAATACCAGCGCCCTCGACTGAGACGGTCAGTTTCGCGGTCAACAAGCTGTCGTAGAGCGGCGTCAGACTTGCGACATTCTCGAACACCAAACCAAGCACCGCGGCGAAAGCCAGAAAAAGACCAGCCTTGGTTTCTTGCGACATACCTGTCGATGCGGTGCTCATGATTCCCCTCCGGAAGATTTACTGTTTCGGTCGTGTATGTAGGTCAGCCCTGCGAAACAACAATATTCTGACAGGTGGAATCGATAGTCATTCTGCCGCAGTGATCGAGTTGGCCTTGGCCCGCAGAATGCTACATCCTACGTATGGCTGAGATCGGCATTGCAAAACCAAAGACGAAACCGAAGGTCGAACGACCGCGGATGTATAAGGTCATCTTACTGAACGATGATTTTACGCCTCGGGAATTTGTTACGGAGGTTTTGCGCGTCGTTTTCGGCATGGGGCCGGAAAGCGCGCACGGCGTGATGATCACGGCGCACCAGCAGGGTGCTTGCGTGGTAGCAGTTTATACCCGTGACGTAGCCGAGACAAAGTCGGAATACGCCAATGATCTGGGCAAGGAGGCGGGATTTCCGCTGATGTTCACGACTGAGCCCGAGGATTAATCCCTCAGGCATTCGTCGTCTGCTTGCCTTCGGGTGTCTCGACAAGGGCAGTAAGTTCTTGGTCAATCTCATCGCGGCTTGGTCGCACCGCCCAGGCGATCAGCAGGAAGCCTCCGAAAGCGAGCATGCTGCCAACCCAGAACGTCAACACTGCCCATACGATCAAGTTTGCTGCCAGTAGCAACGTGCCACCGATACCCGAGGAAATGCTTAGCCCCATCAATACCATGCTTGTACTCTTCATGCTCACGCCCCGTCCCTACCACGCTACATTCACCCGAGGTCGGGAATGCAAAGTGAATTGGGCGCAAAGCGGTGGGAAATACGGCGAGATAAGGGAAATTAATCCTTGGTCAGCGCGCCTGCCAGAGAGTTTGGCGCGGCCCCGGTTATGGTGACGTCGACGATCTGACCAGCAAGGCTTGGATCAGCGTCGAGGTGCACTGCCTGCAGGTACGGCGACCGCCCCACCATCTGACCGTCCATGCGTCCGGGCTTTTCGATAAGCACTGGGAGTATCTTGCCAACTTGAACCTTCTGGAACGCCGTTTGCTGTTCCGTCAGCAAGGCTTGGAGGCGGGCGAGGCGATCGGCTTTTTCTTCTTCAGGTACTTGTTCGGCACCTGCTGCCGGCGTGCCGGGGCGCGGTGAGTATTTGAAAGAATAGGCCTGCGCATAAGTGACTTGCCGGACCAATGACAACGTGTCCTGAAAGTCCTGCTCGGTTTCCCCAGGGAACCCGGTGATGAAGTCGCCGGACAATGCAATGTCTGGCCGTTGGGCGCGAATGCGCTCGATCAGGCGGATGTAGCTCTCACCTGTATGCTTGCGGTTCATCGCTTTCAGCACCCGGTCGGAACCGGACTGAACAGGCAGATGCAGATATGGCATGCACTTTGGCTCGTCCACGTGGGCGGCGATCAGGTCATCGTCCATGTCGTTTGGGTGAGAAGTGGTATAGCGGATACGTTCCAGCCCATCTATCTCTGCGAGACGCCGGATCAGTTTGGCCAGCCCCATGGCTCCGTCTGGCCCTTGACCATGGTAAGCGTTTACATTCTGACCCAGCAACGTGATCTCGACGACACCCCGGTCGACAAGACCCTCGGCTTCGGCAAGCACGCGGTCAACGGGACGCGATACCTCGGCACCGCGCGTGTAGGGCACCACGCAGAAGGCGCAGAACTTGTCACACCCTTCCTGAACGGTCAGAAAAGCGGTTGGCGCGCGCCGGGCCTTGTTGCCTTTGGGCAAATGGTCGAATTTCAACTCTTCCGGCATGTCGATATCGAGGGCAGGCGCGTCACCACGAACCATGGCAGGCAATCTGTGATACGCTTGCGGACCGACAACCAGATCGACCAGCGGCTGGCGTGCCTGGATCTCGGTGCCCTCGGCCTGCGCGACACAGCCTGCGACTGCGATCTTCAGATCCGGGTTTGCTGTCTTCAGCGGGCGCAGGCGGCCCAGTTCTGAATAGACCTTCTCGGCAGCTTTTTCGCGGATATGGCAGGTATTCAAGATCACCATATCTGCATCTTCGGGACTGTTTGTTTCTTCATAGCCAGCGGCGGCCATTGCGCCAGCCATGCGCTCGCTGTCGTATACATTCATCTGACAGCCATAGGTCTTTATGAAGAGCTTCTTGGTCACGTCACCGATCCAAACTAAAAAAAGGCAGCCCGAGAGCTGCCCCTTCTAGGGAGATTTGTCCGAAAACGGAACTGGAAAAGCCCGACCGTGATCGGGACTTCTCCGGAGCGTTTGCACCAGTACAGTCAGGCGATACCCGGCCGCACATCAGATGTTTGCATGTTGCAACAGTCGCATCAGGCAGCTTTTGGTTTCCGACCCAACCCGATTTTCTTGGCCAGTTGCTGCCGCTTCTTGGCATAGTTTGGCGCAACCATCGGATAATCATGCGCAAGGCCCCATTTCGCCCGATAGTCCTCTGGCGTCATGTCGTAGGCCGTTTTCAAGTGCCGCTTCAGCATCTTGAGTTGTTTCCCATCTTCGAGGCACACGATGTAGTCTTCGGTGATCGATTTCTTGATGGGAACTGCGGGTTTCAGTTCGACCTGTGGCTCAGGTGCTGGCCTGCCCAAGGCAGACAGCGTGACAAACACAACTTCAATCAACCCGGGCAGTTCTGTCAGTGGAACTGGATTGTTTGATACATGTGCCGACACAATATCTGAAGTCAGCGCCAAAAGGTCTGATTGTTCGATAGTCTCTTCAGTCATTTAAGGATCCCTATTTCCGCACACACTATTGCGTGCGATCCAACTTACAATCCATACGAGCGTCACCCCATGACCCAATATGAATTTTAGTAACCGGCAATATAAGATTCTGAACGAAAAGCGCAATTCACTACTTTGTATTTTATTACATTTCCGGCTGTTCGATATTGCATAAAGCAAAGTACAACTATCGTTAGACGCGTGCACCTCCAGCGGACTGTACCATTCCGGGACAATTTTCGAAAGCGCCCTCTGTCAGCGCAAGCCCAAGCAGTCTTTGCGGATTGTAAGGTTTGGGAAAGTCCAGCGCGCGCGTGACGTCTGGAGTAAAACCAAACCTCCTGTAATACGGAGCGTCCCCAATCAAAAGAACGCGGATCCACCCCAAATCGGCGGCAATATCTAATGTTTCGCCCATCAAAAGTGCTCCCAGCCCCTCGCCCTGACGTGTGGGATGAACAGCTATTGGACCCAACAACAAAGCGGGCGCGTGTGTGTCTCCGATCTGGACTGGCCAATACCTGATGGCGCCCGCAAGCACATCGTATTCGTCACGCGCAACAGTACAAAGTTGTGAGATAGGATCGACGCCCTGGCGCAACTGGTAGGAGCTGAGCGCCCCGCGCCCTGGTGCGAACGCCAGATCGAGCAGCCACTCGACCTCCGGCCCGTCCTCGGGCTTTTCCTGCATCAGGCGGAACATGGAGGCTCGGACGGTTGCATCGGCGTTGGGAAACACTAAGGGTTAACGGGCGTTAGCATGCGCGGCGCGCGCGCACCAGCCCATGACTGGAGTATCACCATGTTCTATCGCCCCGAGGACGGCCACGGCCTGCCACACGACCCGTACAAAGCCATCGTTGCACCGCGCCCAATCGGCTGGATTTCCAGTCTGGATGGTGAAGGCCGGGCGAACCTTGCACCCTATTCGTTTTTCAACGGATGCGGTGATCACCCGCCACTGGTCATGTTCGCTCAGACAGGGCGGAAGGACCGGGACTCGGCTTTCAAGGACTCTATCGCGAACATTCGGGCCACCGGCGAGTTCGCCCATTCGGTTGTGCCTGCGGAACTTGCGCAGCAGATGAACACCTCGACGGCCTCGTACCCTGCGGGCGTTGACGAATTTGAAGAAGCTGGACTGGCCAAAGGCGATGGGCGCGCCATCAATGTGCCCCATGTTGCGCAATCGCCCGCGGTATTGGAGTGCAAGCTGTTGAAGATCATCGACGATCTGCCCTGCTTTCGAGAAGACTCGCATAATGTGGTGGTCATAGGTCAAGTGGTGGGCGTGCACATCCGTGATGACTATCTCGTCGACGGCATACTCGACGTCACGCTCTACAACCCGATCGCCCGCATGGGGTACAAGGACTATACCACCGTCGAGAAGCGATGGATGATGGAACGGCCAGGAGGGCAATGATGGGACGAATTGCAGTCATCGGAGGCTCGGGCCTCTATCAGATTGAAGGGCTTGAAGATGCCGAATGGGTTTCGGTCGACACGCCCTGGGGACCGCCTTCAGATCAGATCCTGACCGGACAGCTTGGCGGCGTAGATATGGCCTTTCTGCCGCGACATGGGCGGGGGCATGTGCACAGCCCGACCAGCATCAATTATCGCGCCAATATTGATGCGTTGAAGCGGCTAGAGGTGACGGATGTGATATCGATCTCCGCTTGTGGGTCTTTTCGTGACGAGATGGCCCCCGGAGATTTCGTCATGGTGGACCAGTTCATCGACCGCACTGTAAATCGTGAGAAAACGTTCTTCGGGTCCGGCTGTGTTGCGCATGTCTCGATGGCACACCCGGTCTGTATGCGTCTGCATTCACATCTCGCCCACGCTGCAATGGCTGCCGAGATCCCCTATCATGCGCGCGGGACTTATCTAGCCATGGAAGGTCCGCAGTTTTCTTCGCTGGCAGAGTCAAAGATGTACCGCGAAAGCTGGGGCTGCGATGTGATTGGCATGACCAACATGCCCGAGGCCAAGCTCGCCCGTGAGGCCGAGCTTTGTTATGCAACCGTTGCAATGGTGACGGACTACGACAGCTGGCATCCGGATCATGGTGAAGTAGACATCACGGCGATCATGAAGGTGATGGAGGGCAATGGCGTCAAAGCGCGTGCATTGATCCAAGCGGTGGTACCGCTTGTTGCGCAACGTCCAGATTGTTGTGAGAACGGCTGCGACAGAGCGCTTGAGTTTGCGTTGATCACGGCGCCCGAGCGCCGCGATCCAGATGTCCTTGCCAAATTGGATGCAGTTGCAGGTCGCGTGCTTGGATAGGAATGTTTTGAGGAAGCGAAAGCGGGACCCGCTAGGCCGCTGACTTCTCTTCGTTCATCGTATCTTGAATGAGTTGTTGATGGGGCGTCTCTTCCAACAATTTGTTTCCGCTGCGTTTGATTGACCCATCTTCGTTGCGGAAGCTCACCATCAGTTCGTGCAGCAATCCTGAGTTGAAGACGAGCGCTTCCGTCGTGGCCTGCGCCTCTTCAGCAGCAGAGGCGTTGGACTGTATCAGGCCGTCGAGATCGCGCAGAGAATCGTTGATCTGTTCCGCACCGATATTCTGTTCGCGGGTCGCGACGGAGATCTCCTGCACCAGTTCCGCGGTTCGCTCGATCTCAGGAACCAGACGCTCCAGCTTGTCCCCAGCTTCCTTGGACGCTGTCATTGTGCGCGCGGACAGCTGACTGATTTCTGCAGCGGCATGTTGACTGCGCTCGGCCAGTTTGCGCACTTCCGAGGCGACCACTGCAAAGCCTTTGCCGTGCTCGCCAGCACGGGCGGCCTCAACCGCCGCATTCAAGGCCAACAAATCTGTCTGACGAGCGATTTCTTGCACAATGCCGATCTTCTGGGCGATCTCGGACATTGATTCCACTGCGCGCATCACCGTTTCCTGCGACATTCGCGATTCGTCAGCGGCGAATTTCGCAATCTCTCCGGTCTTGCCCGCGTTATCGGCACATTGGGCGATATTGGACGTCATTTGGTGCATGGCCGCGGAAGCTTGTTGCGCAGCACCGGTCTGGCGTTTTGCAACTTCTGCGATGCTGGAACTGGCTTTGCTGATCTGCGTGCAGCCGTCGCCAAGGTTGGTCGCACTTTTCTCGGCCTCTGACAGCAGTGTTCCGAGCGATGCATATTCACTCGTGACGTCACGCACAAAAGCAGAGTACCACCACTTGTCACCAACTTGCATTTTCGAAAGTGCGAGGCTGCAGTCCATTTCGGTCCCGTCACGGGTGACAATTCGGATATCCCTGCTGGTGCCCACGATCTTGTTGACTCCGGTGACGCGGTTCGCATTGACCAAGTCATCGTGGCCCTCCCGTATGTGGGCGGGCACCAACATGTTGACGTTCTTCCCAACAACCTCTGATGCCTTGTAGCCCCACAACTCTTCGGCGGCCGCGTTGAAGAAGGTCACATGATTCTTGTCATCGATCATGACAATACCATCGATCACCTGCTCAAGCGCGTTGCGGAACACATGATCGCTGCCGCGTCGTTTCAACCAACCGAACATGCTACTTCTCCAACTTCACACGATAAATTCTGGCGTTCTCACAAGCACTCTTGCGCATAAAGGGAAACAAACGCTTATTGCGGAGCAGTAGTTGTCT